>NZ_JAUBQS010000025.1:3493-96285 GCF_036701355.1 Microcoleus sp. Pol12B3 | reverse complement strand
AATCACCAAATCCGATTAGCAATTCTGAAGGCTCAACCGCCTCTATTTTCTCCATCCTTTACATAAAAGCACTACCATTTATTCGATGATAGCGAGTTTGAGTGGGTGTGGCGAGAACACTTAAAAACATCTGTCAGTTCGGAACTGGGTCAGATTTTAGATAAAATGATACAACCTGCTATTAAAAAACGTTATCAATCTGCTACTGAAGTTTTGCAGGATCTGGGTACTCGATCACCTCAATTATCAGCTCAAACACCTCCACCCGCAACGCCACCAGACTCGCTTAAATCAGCGCAGGGTGTTGACTATACTCGTCTCCGGGATTTGTTGGTCACAGGGGAGTGGAAAGAGGGGGATAGGGAAACATTCAAGGTGATGTTAAAAGCTGCTAGACGGGAGAAGGAAGGTTGGTTCGATACGAACTCGATCGAGAATTTTCCTGGCGATGATTTGCGGACGATCGACCAATTGTGGGTAAAATACAGTCAGGGTCACTTTGGCTTTAGCGTCCAGAAAAAAATCTGGTTAGAAATAGGCGGTAAAGTTGATTATGACACTGAATGCAAGCTAGGCGATCGTGTGGGTTGGAGAAAGAGGAGAAAGGGGAGGAAAGGTTGGTTGGAGTACGATGATTTAACCTTTAATCTAGAAGCACCACGGGGGCACCTCCCGTCGTGTGCGCGTGTGTTTGCGTGGGGGGGAGAAGGATTGGGTTGGGTTGTTGGGGTGTTGGGGTGGTTGGGGTTGGTTGTCTGGTTCTCTCTTCTCTCGCATCGAGAGCTGTAAGGTGTAATCTATAGCGATTTCAGCCCTTGGTTGGTTTGCCAGAACGCAGCAAGTTGCAATCTGCGGAGTTGATTTATTGTCCGAGTTGCGGCGCGAAGAATGTTTCGACCAATAAGTTTTGTCCTGAGTGCGGGACAAAAGTTTAAGGGATGAAAGTAGGGACACGGCATTGCCCGTAGGTGTCAACAATCGCCTGAAAACAATTGTATCTCTGGTCGATCGCCGAGTCCCAATCCCCCTGGCATCCTTAAGAAGCTACCCTGTATACACAAGTCCGAAATCTGCGAACGCAATTCCTGAAACCCAAGTCTCGCATGAATCTCAGAAAGAAAGCTTATTTTCATAAATTTTAAGTTATTGATTCGGCAAAACTAGCAATCCAGGTGCTAGGAAACAGGGTTTCTACAATATGGGTCAGCGATCGACTTGTGTGTACGCAGTAGCCTCATAGAGGGGTAGCTAACCCGCATTTAGTATAAATAATATTTTTTTAATATTCAAATAACACTTATATGTGCAAGAATTAAAATTGTAAATCGCAAATCCGTGAAAAACGTCTAGCCGCGACGTAGCCCAACGGTTCAGATTTATAAATCACAAATTATCTGGTCATAGTAAATAGTCAAAAAAATCAAAGGGGTAACTGATGAGCAATCTTAAAGAAGCACTACCTGCCTCACAATTTCTGAAAAACAACTTGGGTATTTCCGAAATTCCGCTTGAAGCATACCTTAGCTATGGATATGCACTGCTCGCTATTGCTGGAGCTGATGGAGAGGTTTCAGAAGCCGAACTTAATTGGTTGCTAAATCATCAGCGCATGGCTGGCGCTCCTGAAGAAGTAATAGAAAAATACAAAACATTTGAATACAAAAATGCTGATTTAGAAAGCCTGCTGACCAAGATTACAGTTGATGTTTCTACTTGGTCAAAATCAAGGTCATTGTTGTATCATGCAATTCAAATGGCTCGTGCCGATGACAATTACTCACTTGAAGAGCAAAAAGCTGTAAAAAAAGCAGCTAAACTGCTGAAGGTTGAAGATGATATTGCGCTTGCTCTCCATAGGTTGATAGAAACAGAAGAAGCAGTAACGGCATTACGTAAAGCGCTACTACAAACTGAGGTTTTAGGTTAATCGAAGGGCTTTGTGTTACTTGAAAAAAGTTTAGTTGGTTTCATTAATTTTTATGGCAGTTAGATCCCGAATTATTCAATAATTCTGGGATATAACTGCTTTTTGGTGTTGTTACTTAATCGGGGTATAAAAAAATAAGTTGAAAATCCAGAAGCTTTGTGGATACAGGTTTACATGACTTGCATATTTAGCTTTTCATACCCTAAATTCAGCAACGCCTCAGCAACTACATAGCTCAACTTTAACCCCCATTTGTGACAGTTGGTCTTAGTCCTAATGCAAATAAACTTTGTGGTTTCCTCAAAATAGGAAAATTCGCGGGAGTAACAAATGAATCTTTATTTGGGAATAGATTTCGGCACCACGGGCGCCCGATCGACTGTCATAGACTCCCAGGGTACAGTACATTGTGAGACGGAATATACTTTTGCCAACAACGGCAAACAACTGCCTGAATTGCCATCGGTTTGGCAAAATGCGCTGTGGGATTTGATCGAGCAAATTCCCCCAAGAATCCGCAATCAGGTAAGGGCGATCGCCATTGACGGCACATCCTCCACTGTCATGCTGTGCAATACCGACGGTATACCAGTATGCGAACCCATTTTATACAATGATGCGCGCTGTGCAGCGGTGACAGAGAGGTTAAGGGCGATCGCCCCTGCCAACCACACAGTATTAAGCGCTACATCCAGTCTGGCAAAACTCCTGTGGTGGCAGGAGGGCGGGCTAGAAGCCCACCCCACAAAACAATTGAGCCTTTGTGGAACAGGCATCTTGCCTGTGGTTGAGAAGCTTTATTTCCTGCATCAAGCTGACTGGCTGGCTTTCCTGCTGCACGGCAAATTAGGAATTAGCGACTATCACAATGCTTTGAAACTCGGTTTCGATGTTGATACTTTGTGCTATCCGAATTGGCTGATAGAGGGAATTGCGGGCGCTGCAACTCCAGAATTGCCGCAAGTCGTCGCACCGGGCACGCCTGTGGGGGAAGTGAGAGCTCAAGTGGGCGATCGCTTCGGTTTTCCCCGCGATTGTATGGTTTGTGCTGGCACAACCGATAGCATTGCCGCATTTTTAGCAAGCGGTGTCAATTTACCAGGGGAAGCAGTAACTTCTCTCGGTTCTACACTAGCAGTTAAACTGTTAAGTCATACCCGCGTAGATGATTCTAGATACGGGATTTACAGTCATAAATTAGGCGATTTGTGGTTAGTTGGAGGTGCTTCTAATACCGGAGGTGCGGTGCTGCAGCATTTTTTTACTGATGTTGAGTTGGAGAATTATAGCACACAAATTGACCCCGCACAAGAGAGTTTGCTGGATTATTACCCATTGTTGAAAAACGGCGATCGCTTTCCGATTAACGACCCGAATTTGCCGCCCCGACTCGAACCGCGCCCAACTGATTCAGTGGAATTTCTGCACGGTTTGCTAGAAAGCATAGCGCGGATTGAAGCGCGGGGATATCAATTATTGCAAGAATTGGGTGCAACTCCTTTGACAAAAGTTTATACTGCTGGCGGCGGGGCAAAAAATGCGGTTTGGAGTGCGATTAGAAAGCGTTATTTAAAAGTCCCTGTCCAGACGCCGATTCATACTGCGGCTGCTTATGGAACGGCGTTATTAGCAATGCGAAGTTTTACAGATTAGACTTATTGCATAAATCTGGGATGGATAGGGAAACCGCAGATGTATGCAGATTAACGCAGATGCTTTGCAATATACTTTGCTAAGGGAGGTAATCTTGTTTGTTGAAGCGGTTTCAACCGCCGCAAACTCTGATATTTTTACTTACACTCGCTGCAACTTAGCTGTTCTCGGGTCAATGATTTTTCTGCCCAAACCCGAAAACTTAATTGCCAGATTAGTTTTATCGCCCGCCCCTAAAACGTGCGTAATTTCTCCAACTCCAAAAGCATGATGAAAAACCCGATCGCCCGTTTGCCAATCCGCCGATTGTCCATTGTTTCCCGCTTGAGAAGTGCCGGAATTAGCGGCAGAATTATTAGTTTTTCCCTTAGATGCGGCCGTTTTGCCTGCTGGAGTTTTCTTCGCACTTCCAGCCAGCAAATGTGTCGGCAATTCTCCTAAGAATAGCGAAGGGGTGCAGTGTTCCCGGAAACCTCCCCACAAGCGGCGTTCGCGAGTGTGGGTGAGAAATAGCAATTCCTGGGCGCGAGTGATGCCGACGTAGCACAAACGGCGTTCTTCTTCGATCGCTTTCGGGTCGTCCAAACTGCGGAAATTCGGAAATAAACCCTGTTCCATTCCGACTAAAAATACTACGGGAAACTCTAACCCTTTTGCCGAGTGCAGCGTCATCAGCGACACGCGGGAATCTTCTTCCTGCAAGTCATCTAAATCGGATGCTAAAGATGCTTTTGCTAAAAATGATGTCAGCGTCGGTTCTTCGTTTTGTTCTTCAAATTGCAGCACAGCATTGTACAATTCTCTGACGTTTTCTAGGCGATTTTCTGATTCCTCGGTTCCTTGGTTTTTCAAATCTTCAATGTAGCCTGAATCTTGGATAATTCCTTGGACAATTTGCGAAGCCGGCAGGGTTTCAACTTGCGATTGCCAACGGCCAATCATTTCGGCAAACTTAATAATAGCTTTTGCCGATCGCCCTGCGAGAGTATTGACAGAAGATTCATCGCTGAGGATTTCCCACAACGGAATGCCTAACTGAGTTGCAGCGTCTTCGATTTTGGAAAATGTGGTATCGCCAATGCCGCGGCGGGGAGTATTGATGATGCGTTTGAGGCTGACGCTATCGTCGGGATTGGCCAGCGCCCGCAGGTATGCTAGGATATCTTTGATTTCTTTGCGATCGTAAAACTTCAGCCCGCCGACAATATTGTAAGGAATATCTAAACGCATTAACGCTTCTTCAAAGGAGCGAGATTGAGCGTTTGTGCGGTAGAGAATCGCAAAGTTACTGCCGTTTTCGTATTCGGAATTTTGCCGCTTCAAGGAATGAATTTGACCCGCTACAAATTCCGCTTCATCTAATTCGTTGTCGGCGCGCCAGACAACAATCGGAGCTCCCGGTTCGCGAGTCGGGCGCAGAATTTTTTCTATGCGTTCGGTATTGTGTTCGATCAAGTGGTTCGCCACTTGCAGGATGTTTTCGCGCGATCGATAATTTTCCTCTAATTTTACCATTGTCCGAGTTTTCTCGTCTGACAAACCATCTCCGAAATCCTCTTGAAATTCCAGCAATATGGTATAATCTGCCATGCGAAAGCTGTAAATTGATTGATCGACATCGCCCACGACAAAAATCGAGCGGTTTTGCCATTTATCGAATTTTTTCGGATCGGCGTTATTTGTTACCAGCATCCGAATCAAATCGTATTGAGTGCGGTTGGTATCTTGGTATTCGTCAACTAAAATATGGCAAAACTTTTTATGCCAATAATTTAATACATTTTCGTTTTGGCTCAAAAGTTTAACGGGAACGAGGATTAAATCGTCAAAATCTAGGGCATTGTTGGCTGCTAAAGCATCTTGGTAGCGACTGTAAACATCGGCAATCACGCGACCTCGATAATCGGGTTCTGCTGCTTGGTATTCTTGAGGCGACAAGCCTTTATTTTTAGCGTTGCTGATGACATAGCGGACTTTTCGCGGGTCAAATTTCTTGTCGTCTAGATTGAGGGTTTTTGTAACAATTTGTTTGACGATACTTTGAGCATCTGATTCATCAAAAATCGAAAAGTTTTTCTGCCACTTGCGGCCTTTTTCGTCTTGGTATTTTTCAATATCGTAGCGGAGAATGCGACCGCACAAAGAGTGAAAAGTTCCCATCCAAATGTGTTTGGTAATTCTTTGGTAAATTTGCGATCGCAATTTGGTTTGTACATCCGGGGCTAAGTCTACCAAAGGTTTGCCATATTCCGCTTCAGCTTGCTGAGTTGCCAGCAATTTCTCAATTCTTTCTTTCATCTCCCTGGCGGCTTTATTGGTAAATGTCACCGCCAGAATATTTTCAGGATCGACTCGATGGGTGCGAACTAAGTTAGCAACTCGGTAAGTTAGAGCTCTGGTTTTGCCGGAACCAGCGCCCGCTACTACTAACAGCGGCCCGTTATAATGGGCGACTGCTTGGCGCTGAGATGGGTTGAGGTGGCTGAGGAAATCAGTGGTTTGAGTCATAGCTAGAAAGTTAGTTTAATTTTTTAAGGGGTAAATAATAGTTGGTATGCGATACCGCGAGTTTTTTTAAGGTAAGGTGCGCTAGGCGCACCCTATATTATAACTAGAACGGTGAATTTTTGAAGTTTAAATATTTTTTTGCCAAGCGAGTTGTTTAAGGTAAGAGGCTCGGCGCGCCCCCTACACTATAAATAGATAGGTAATTTTCTTTAACGTTTAAATATCCGCGTTAGCCACATTGCTGCTAATATTCCCAAGCCAATCCAAATGGCAATAATCACAACAGCCGCAGCCCGATTTATCGGTTTTCCTCGTTCTATTTCTGCGGCTGCTTTTTCCCGACACTCGGCTAAAACCTGTGGCGGAATCATCTTCATTACCAGCCAAATTCCCAAAGGTACAATTATCAAATCGTCCAAGTAGCCGAGAACCGGTATGAAGTCAGGAATTAAGTCGATCGGGCTAAAAGCGTAGGCCACCGTAAGCCCTGCTATAATTCTGGCGTACCAAGGTACTCTCTGGTCTGTACTGGCTAAATAAACCGCGTAAGTCTCTTTTTTGAGTCGGCGGGCAGCTTGTTTTAACGATTGCATATTTTAATTATTGACAGTCTTAAAAAAATATTTAAAATGAACTACGACTTGCGTCTGCAGTGTCAAAAACCAGGTGGGTTTCTATATTTATCATTTTTTATCGTTGCCAAACCTGTGATTTTGCCCAGAAAACCGATGTTTTAGTGGAGCGTCCTGCGGACATTATAATAACTCACAATTTCTTCAGAATTACTGACTATTTTTTTAGTTGCTAAAAATGTAACAACCCGGATATTTAGCAATTTCAGTGGGAAGGTAAAGTATAGCATCTGTTGTATGTGAGGAGAATTAAGTTTATGAATTCAAATTTGCAACGTGGCGATCGCATTAATTTCCGCAGTCTGGTAACAGCGTTGTGTCTGACCTTAACTCTCGTAAGTTTTGTGAGACTAGATCCGGCTGTCGCTCAAGAACAGCGGATCAGAACGCTGAGTGTTACTGGGCGGGGTGTGGAAGCGATTCCTACAACTCAAACACAAGTGCGGCTTGGGGTTGAGGTGCAGGGGAAAACGGCGGCCGAGGTGCAGCAGGAAGCTGCGAGACGATCGTCCGCTGTGGTAGAGTTGCTGCGATCGCGCCAAGTCGAAAAACTCGAAACTGCCGGCATCACCCTCAGCCCGACTTACAGCTACGAAAACAACCAGCAGCGCTTGACGGGCTATACGGCGACGAATACCGTCAGTTTTCGGATTAATACTGCATCTGCCGGCACTTTGCTTGACGATGCGGTGAATGCCGGAGCCACACGCATCGACGGCGTGAGTTTTGCCGCCGCCGAAAGTGCGATCGAATCTGCTCGAAAACAAGCACTCCGCAAAGCCACTCAAGATGCTCAGGCGCAAGCGGATGCAGTCTTGAGCGCCCTCAACCTCAAGCGGGGAGAGATTCTGGGCATTCAAGTCAACGGTGCGATCGCCCCGCCTCCAATGTATCGGCAATTGGCTAATGCTCGCCCTGCTGCTGCTGACGCTGCAACGCCTGTGGTAGGAGGGGAACAGCAGGTAGAAGCTTCTGTGACTTTGCAAATTGGGTATTAAAATTAAATAGTTAGGGGTTGAACCGGCTACCTCAGCTTGACCCTAACTATTTCTCGATTTATCAAGCAGCTTTTTCTACAAAAAACTTTAGCCGTTTTAACCACTTCTGCCCGTAGTCGAGCAATTGTTCGCCTCCCACACAAATATTTCCGTATCTTCGCCCCCAAGAGCCACAACAATCAAAGCCTTAACAATTTTAGCGCCAAACCAAGTTTCACTCTCAGTAAGTCTGTGGAAAAATTTATCACTATGTAAGGAAATATTAAGTGGCGCACTCTGAGTTAAAGTGTAACTGCTCACCGCAACAAAGTTGCGGTGAGCAGTTACGCCAAATGGCTACAACGTATTATGAACTATGAACGGAATCTGTCCTTTTTCAGGAGGAGAGTTCCTCTCTAAATAGACTCTCCGTTAAACCCTAGGCATCGCATTCCTCCTAAACAGAAAAGAGTGGACTCTTTTCTCAGATCCACTCTCTGTTAAACTCTCTTAGGGCTAGCTTTAACAACCTGGAGTTAAGTCCTTACTTTACCTAGTCCTTAATGATTCTCTTGTCATGAATGACAACTTTGTCCTTGAGTTTAGGACTCCCGGAGATGTGAATATCCGTATCCCTATTTTCCTCGCCGGATTCGGCTAGATATTGGGCAGATGACTTAACATCGTGCGCTGCACGTTTAGCAGATTCGGCTGCATTTTGGGCAGATGATTTAAAATCATGCGCTGCACCTTGAGGAGATGGGGTTGCATTTTGGGCAGATGACCTAAAATCAGGCACTGAAGGTTTAGCAGATCCGGCTGCATTTTGGGCAGATGACCTAAAATCAGGCACGGGAGGTTTAGCAAATTCGGCTGCATTTTGGGCAGATGACCTAAAATCATGCGCTGCACCTTGAGGAGATGGGGTTGCATTTGGGGCAGATGACTTAACTTCCTGCTTAAAATCATGCGCTGCACCTTTAGCAGATTCGGCTGCATTTTGGGCAGATGACTTAACATCATGCGCTGCACCTTTAGCAGATTCGGCTGCGCTTTGAGCTGATGACTTGATTGATTCGGCTGCACTCTTGCCAGATGACTGAAGCGATTCTGCTGCACTTTTTATAGATGGCTCAACTGCCTTGGCTGTATCTTTTACAGTCGATCTAAACTCCTTAGTTGCCTCCTCAATTTCTTGAGCTACAGCTTTGGCAGAAGGCTTAACTTCATCAGCCGTACTCTTAATAGAGTCCGCTGCACTTTGTATAGAAGGCTTGACACCTTCGACTGTCTGCTTGACTGAATCTTTTACTTCTCTAATCGTAGGTTTGACTTCCTCGGATGCACTCTTGACTGCATCTACTACAGAAGGCTTGGCTTCCCTAACTGTCTCATTGACAGATTCGGCTATACCTTTAATCGAAGGCTTAGTTTCCTCAACAGTCTCTTTGACTGCTTCTGCTGTAGCTTTGATAGATGGTTTAACTTCCTCAGCAGTTTCCTTTACTACTGTCCCTAGCTCTTCTACAGTGTGTGTAATACCGTCTGCTACAGCGTGTGCTGCATCCCCTAGATTATCTACAGCACGGTTAACAGTATCAGCAGTACCTTTACCAATCATAGCGCCAGCAACTGAGCCTGCTACAGCACCAACAATGCCTCCAGAGCGAGCACCCAATATACCACCGACTGCTGCTCCAGCTATCCTCGCACCAAGGCCTGAGCCTGATGATTGCTCTTCCTTTGATTCTGCATTTTCGTTAGTCTGAGCCTGAAGCTGCTGGTTTTTGCTATTGTCAACATTCTTTTCCTGGGAGTCACGATTGGCTTCAGGCTGGTTAAAAGGCTGCTTATTATCAGTCATAGATATGCTTGGGTATTACTACTACATTCACTAGACTAACTATTTACTTCTCATAAAATCTACTGCCTAAGAACTAGATGTGGACTGTTACTTAAGAAGTAGATTCTTAAAGGTACTGACCGCTAGCGCGGTAGCGGCTCGCAGGGTAAGCTCATCTAATTTGGTATAAATTGTACTTGACAAAAAGGGCAAGATATAAAGGAATATCCTGTTAATAGCGGTTCTTTTGAAGCCATTTGAGATATTCCGATGGACAGACAACGAGCGATGGATAGACAACGAGCGATGGACAGATAACGGGCGAAAATAACTCATGTATACAGAGTTGTTAAGAGATTAACTCTTTATATGTAAAACTAAGGAATGTTTATTAAGTCTCTCTTGTGATTGCAGGTATAAATGCTTAATAAACATTGAAATAAAAAACTGATTTTCGATTATAAATTAATGTTTAAAAACAATAAAAATACATCTTTATAAAAACTTATTATAATAATGATTGAATTAACAGATTCGTTTTGTAGACGTTGCTGATTTACGATAAGAAAGGCTAAATATGCAAGTCAGAGAAACCAGTATCCACAAAGATTCGGGATTTTCAACTAATTTTTTTCATACCCTGATTAAGCAAGGTCAGATTTTGGAGTGATCTAACTCCCGATGAGAGCTTTTTGAACAGCAACTTAACCGCTGTAGCCACCAGAGGCGATCGCACTTACGTGTAATTGGGCATAAGTTCGATCGCCCCCAACAAACTCAGCACAATCCAATTACTACCGGATCAGCGCTCAAAGTACCCGATATCGACTACAGTAAACACAAAATATTATTGGCGGTGATTTGAGTGATTGAGACTTTAGCAACAGGAATCGCAGCAGCCGGTTCGCTGCTAGCATTGGGCGGATTAGGCCTAGAGTTGAACTATCGCCGGACTGGAAGTGCAAATAAACTAGAACTAACAGCCGGAGAATGGCACTTAGCCATCTCGGAACCCAACCGCTATCTTTTAGTCGGGGAAATGGAGTTCCGCAACCTGACACAGCGCTTTGAGATTATGTTGCCGGAAGTCCGGGCGCAGGTGAAACTGCTATCAGACGGAAGTTTGGATGGCGTTACTTCCCAGACAAAGGTGATTCCTTGCCACAAAGAGGCAGCAGCCAGAGCAGACGATTACTGGTTCGGCTATATTGTTAAAGCCCAAAAAACCACGAAAATTAAAGTTTCTGTAGACATTCAAGGGCAAGATTTAACCAAATTGCAGTCAGCTTGGGTGCAAGTACACTTCGTCACCTACGGCCCGGGCGGGCGCATCCCCAAAGTCCGTAACGTAGTAGTCCCGCTGCAATTTCCCAACTCGGACACCGTACCCATCGCCAGAAATGTCGGAGTTGCAGAAGTCTTGCCGATTCGCACTCACATACTGGCGGAATTGGACAATCCAGTCGAAATTGTCAAGCGGTACGTGCTGCCGCGCGCCCAGAAAGGCGATATTGTCGCCTTGGCAGAAACTCCCCTAGCTTTGATGCAGGGACGCTACCGCCATCCCAGCGAAGTCAAACCTGGATGGGCGGCAAAGCGAGTGTGTTTGTTTTTCTTGCCCACGTCGAGTTTGGCCACGGCTTGCGGAATGCAAACGTTGGTTGATGTAGTCGGCCCTTGGCGCGTAATAGCGGCATTTGCGATCGGCGCTGTGGCTAAAATATTTGGCAAACCGGGAGTTTTTTACCAACTTGCAGGGGAACAAGCAAGGCTGATCGACGATGTTACCGGGACTTTGCCTCCCTTCGACCAATTTATTGTCCTCGGCCCGGACAATCCCCAGCAAGTTGTAGAAGAAATTCAACGAGAAACCGGACTTGCGGCGGCGATCGTAGACGCTAATGACTTGAAAGCAGTTAAGATATTAGCAGCGACCTCCGATTTATCGGTAACATTCTTAGAGCAAGCCTTGCGAAGCAACCCCGCCGGGAATGGTGACGAGCGCACACCAGTCGTTGTAATTCGACCTCTGCCACAAAAATCTTGAGTTGAAAACAGAAAATTAAAAATTCAAAAAGATGATTTGAAATTTTTAATTTTCGATCGCGCAAGAAAGGGAGAAGAATCAAAAGTTATAAGTTTTGAACTCAAAATTTACCCATTCAAAACTCAAAACTTCTCTAACTCTTCTCCTTTCTGAATTTTTATTTTTAAATTTCCATTCTCCACTTTTATGCTATGACTTCATTTCCCTCCCAAAACCAAAACCAGGTTGTGATTCGCCCGTTTCAGTATCGCGACATCGAGGTGATGGAACAACTGTGCGCGGAAACAGCCGAAGAGCCAGAAAACCGCAAGGGCGGAAGCGGCGACGTGGTACTAGGTAGAAAGTTGCAGCAGATTCGCCGCTGGTACGGACTGCTAAAGATTTTTAGCTTGTTTCCCAACCCTTGTCAGTCCCTGTTCCGTGCCCATGTTGCCGAAGAAGAGGGGAGCGTTAAGGGCATAATTCAGATTTCTCCTTTCAACCGGACCCGCAGCACTTGGCGGATCGATCGCATAGGAGTAGACCCGGAAGCCCGCAGCAAAGGAATTGGTTCCATGCTGCTGCGGTACTGCTTTGAGGCAGTCTGGGAGGCGCGGACGTGGCTGTTGGAAGTGAATGTCGGCGACAAAACTTCCTTGGCTTTATATCGGCAAAACGGGTTTCAGCCTTTGGCCCAGATGACTTACTGGACGATCGCCCCAGAACGCCTGCAAGAAATGGCCAACTCGACCCCAGATTTGCCCAACCTGCTGCCCGTCAGCAACGCAGACGCTCAGTTGCTCTACCAACTGGATACCGCGTCTATGCCGCCGCTGGTGCGCCAAGTATTCGACCGGCACATTCAAGATTTCAAAACCAGTTTTTTCGGCGCTTTAGTCGAAGGTGTCAGACAGTGGCTGGGCAAAACCGAGGTAGTCAGCGGCTACGTGTTTGAACCGCAGCGCAAAGCCGCGATCGGCTATTTTCAGGTGCAGCTATCCCGCAACGGCCAGCAACCGCACGTCGCCCAGTTGACTGTACACCCGGCCTACACTTGGCTGTACCCAGAACTGCTGTCCCAGATGGCGCGGCTCGTTCAAGATTTCCCGGTTCAAAGCCTGCAACTGGCTTCCGCTGACTATCAGCCGGAACGGGAAGCTTATTTAGAGCAATTTGGAGCAGTGCGCGTGGAACACAGTTTGCTGATGTCTCGATCGGTGTGGCACAAATTGCGCGAGTCCAAGTTGGTCTCTCTCGAAGGACTCCAGCTATCAGAAATGCTGCAAAGCTTCCAGCCAACTCGCAAACCCGTACCGGGCAGGATGTCCTGGCTCGGTCCGATCGCTGGGGAAGCTGCTGCCGGGCCCGCATCCTCGGAGATCAAACCGCTCTTGACTGACTCAGGAAACAGCCAAACGAATCAAGTTAACCCCTTGAACTTCCCGAATTCCGAATCAGCAGCAACCGATGGCAGCATTTTGCCTTTAAATTTGCCGGAGTTGCCTCTAGACGGTGGCTGGCCCGGAGAACTCAATTCTTAATAAGTGAAAGCAGAAGGTAAAAGGTAGAAGACCGAAAAAAAGAGAATTAATTATTCAAAAAGTTCCCTTTTTTCGGTCATAATCCCAAAATATTCCTTCTGCTTTTAATTAATATCAACTTAAGATTACCTATCTTATTCTTGCTTTCTTCTTTTTTCCCTTCGCCTACTTCTCGTCTTCGCGGTTCGCAAAAAAAAATACTCGGGTAATAAAAAAAGTAAATCTTAGATCTAAAATCTAAAATCTAAAATCTAAAACCTAAAATTGATTGATTGATAATGTCCAACGATAAATTATGGATTTCAGCACTGGGATTAGATATCGGCCTCAAACGAGTCGGCATCGCTGGCTGTGACGGCACGGGTTTAATAGCTACGGGCATTACAACACTTGTACGATCGTCCTTCGATCGAGACGTAGCTTATCTCCGAGAAATCGTGCGAGAGCGGAGAGTTCAAATTTTGGTTGCAGGCTTGCCCTACTCCCTGAGCGGAGAATTAGGTGCTCAAGCCCGACAAGTGCAGAAATATGCTACTCGCATCGCCGCAGCCTTAGAGATCCCCCTAGAATACGTGGACGAGCGCCTGACTTCGGTTGAGGCAGAGGAATTGATGAAAACACAAGGGATTTCGCTGTCGCAAAATAAGGGTGCGATCGATCGCAAAGCAGCGGCCCTGATTTTGCAGCAGTGGCTAGACGAGCGGAGGCAAAATATCTCCGCCCTTCCCAATCCTTGATAGCTTGTAACAGAGGCGTGATATCCTGGTTGTGCAAGTTTGCTACGCACACCTGTAACCCTTGACAAACTGGAGAAAATTCTGGTGTACCCTCGGTACTGAAGCAGCACAAAATCGTGATTTGTCCTCAGTGTCGCATGCTGACTCGACTGAGATTTAAACGCTGCACTCCTCGCCTGTGGAAAAGGCTGCGAGTCTCGCGGTTTAAGCCTGTGGGCTGGCGATCGCCCACTTAGCCAGAATATCGCCACGAAAATTCCCAATTGTCAAGCAAACATTAGTGAATTATTGACGGAAAATAAGATACACGCGATGTCCTCATCCCCATACCGCAAAAAAGAGAATGGCAATTCCAACGAAGAGTCCGTCACCCTGACGGATGAAGTTGGGCGATCGCTGACTTGCAACATAGAATATTCTATGAATCTAGAAGGTCAAGAATACGCTTTGCTGCTTCCGATTGACTCACCCGTAGAAATTTTTACCTGGCAGGGAGACGATACTGACGAAGCAGCAATTCCTGTAGAAGACGAGACCGAAATCGACAAAATTTTTGATACAGCTAAAGTTGTCCTGCAAGAGCAGAACTTGACCCTCCGACGCACGGCGGTGACGCTGACTGTGGTTGGCGAATTGCCCGAATTTCCCGAAGAGGATATGGCATCCGATGTCGATCCAGATGAGGAGTCGGAGTTCGAGGAGCTGATGTGGCTGACCAGCTTCTACCACGAAGAACAGGAATATGCCATTTATACGCCTTTAGACCCCTTCTTTATCTTGGCTAGAATGAATGACGACGGCAAGCCCGAATTGCTTTCGGAAGAAGAGTTCCAAAGGCTGGAACCGATGTTACCTATGCTGGAAGACCAGTTCTTTGACGAGCTTGATTAGATATTAATTGCAGGCACAAGGCCTGATGGCAAAAAGCAGAATTTTTTACTATTTTATAAAAAAGTAAACTGCTCGCCCGATCGAACTTTTTCGAGATGGCCGCTTCTGCCTTCGCGATCGGGCTTTTGAATTGGGCCGTGTGAATTGGGTCTTTTAAAGGGCTTGTATTCGTAACTTTTCGGTCATCAATCGCAGGTCATCAGTCATTAGTCGCTAGTTAACCGCCGCTTATCCAAGACAACGGACTATGAATAAAGAACAAATGACAAAAGGCAGCTCGCGCGAGAGCCGAAAAGGTACTCCGCAAGTCTCTAAATGGTTGTTTTATCTGGCGTTGCTGCCGGCAATCTGGGGGGTTTGCGCTTGGCAGGGCTGGGCTTGGTGGAGCTGGGCTTCCGCGCCGCCTAAAATAGCTGAATCGTCAACTTCCCCTCCAGAGGATGCTGCTGTTTTGATCCAAATCCCGGATGGTACTCCCAGTCAAAAAATCGGCCGGGATTTAGAGGCCGCGGGGTTGATTCGATCGAGCTCGGCATGGAATATGTGGGCTCGCTGGCTGACTCTGCAAAACCGCGAGGGAGGTTTTCAAGCAGGAACTTACCGACTGTCGCCGACTCAGCCTCTGAGTGCAGTTGCTGACAAAATTTGGAAGGGCGAAGTCGTACAGCAGAGTTTCACGATTCCAGAAGGGTGGTCGCTGCAACAAATGAGCGCTTATTTTGAAGCGCAAGGTTTTTTCCCGGCTAAGGATTTTATGGCGGTGGCGAGTCAAGTTCCCTATGCTCAGTACCCTTGGCTGCCGAGCGGCCTGCCTCACTTGGAAGGGTTTTTGTACCCGGATACTTATCAGCTAGACGGCGATGCAATTAGCCCGGAAGCTGTCATTAAGCAAATGCTCGGTCGCTTCGAGGAGTTGGCTTTGCCGATATATCAAAAAAATCAGAAGAAAACTAAGCTGGATTTGAAAGAGTGGGTGACGCTGGCGAGTATTGTGGAAAAAGAGGCTGTGGTTGCGGGCGAGCGCAATCGTATTTCTGGGGTATTCAACAACCGTCTGAATAAGGGTATGCCCTTGGGTTCTGACCCGACGGTTGAATACGCCCTCGGCATTAGGCAAACGAAGGAAAAGCCTTTGACTTTCAAGCAGGTGGAAACCCCTTCTCCTTACAATACTTATATCAATGTAGGGCTGCCGCCAACTCCGATCGCATCTCCGGGAATAGCAAGTCTGGAAGCGACTCTGACTCCAGAAAATACAGAATACCTGTATTTTATGGCTCGATATGACGGCACTCACATTTTTAGCCGCACGCAGGCGGAACACGATGCTGCGATTGCTAAAGTTGACCAGCAGTTGCGATCGACTCAATAGATAGGCAATGACTAATACAAAAGTAAAAAGTCAAAAGTCACAAAGCAAAAGCAATAATTATTCACTTTTGATTTTTTACTTTTTTAATCTTTAACTTCCAATTTCTTATTTCTCAATCTAAAACCTAAAATCTAAAATCATTATGACTTGGGGTAAAATACTACAGCCTGACTTAGTTCTCGGCGATTCAGTCATGAAGTTAACGGCTGATATTCTTCAGGAATTTAATATTAAAGGATTAGTTTTGGATGTGGACGAAACTCTTGTTCCCATCACTGCAATGAATGCTTCTCCTGAACTCACCCTGTGGGTGGAAGAAATAAAACCAGTAGTATCGCTATGGTTGGCGAGCAATAATTTAAGTCAGACTCGGATCGGTCGGATTGCGGAGTCTTTGAATCTACCATACATCACGGGTGCAGCTAAGCCGTCCCGCCGCAAGTTGCGAAAGGCTATTAATGCAATGAATTTGCCGGTGGAACAAGTGGCGATGGTGGGCGATCGACTTTTTACTGATGTTTTGGCAGGCAATCGTTTGGGTATGTTTACTATTTTAGTGGAACCAATGGTTGATGCTGGGTATGCGCTTCGCAAGTATCCGGTGCGCTCTTTTGAAGTTTGGGTTTCTCAAGCTTTGGGGGCTTCTCTTGATAGCAGGAATTAGAAAGATTTAAATGACTCAAACTATTGTTGTTAAAATAGGAACTTCGACGCTAACTCGATCGACTACGGGAAACTTAGCTCTTTCAACTATTGCTGCATTGGTCGAAATTTTAGCTGATTTGCGGCAGCAAGGCCATCGAGTAGTTTTGGTTTCTTCGGGTGCGGTTGGAGTGGGCTGCGCGCGCTTGGGTTTGACGGAACGCCCGCGAAACATGGCTTTGAAACAGGCTGTGGCGGCTGTGGGCCAAGGGCGGCTGATGCGGGTGTACGATGATTTGTTTACTACTCTGCAACAGCCGATCGCTCAAGTATTGCTCACCAGGGGCGATTTAGTGCAGCGTAACGGTTATGTTAACGCTTGCAATACTTTTGGGCAACTGCTCAGGTTGGGCGTGATTCCGATCGTCAATGAAAACGATACAGTAGCGGTAGACGAACTCAAATTTGGCGATAACGATACGCTTTCGGCGCTAGTAGCGAGTTTGGTAGAAGCAGATTGGTTGTTTGTACTCACAGATGTCGATCGGCTGTATTCCGCCGATCCGCGCAGCAATCCCGACGCGCAGCCGATCGCCCTAGTTCAAAGTATGGCACAGCTCACAGAATTTCAGGTGCAAACAGGAGATTCCCGCAGCGGTTGGGGAACCGGCGGAATGGTGACAAAAATTGAAGCCGCGAGAATAGCAACTGCATCGGGAGTGCGGACTGTCATCACTGACGGCTGCTTTCCTGGTAATATCGAGAAAATACTCAAGGGAGAGTCGATCGGCACTCAATTTGAGCCTCAACCGCGCCCTGTAAACGCTCGCAAACACTGGATAGCTAACGTGCTAATTCCCGCAGGGAAACTATATTTAGACGCGGGTGCTGTCAAGGCAATTTCCCAGGGCGGAAAATCGCTTTTAGCTGCGGGTATTGCTCAAGTAGAAGGAGAATTTCAAGCTGATGATTCCGTACAGTTGTGCGACACAACAGGCAAACAAATTGCTAGAGGACTTGTGAATTATAGCAGTTTAGAATTGAGACAAATCCAGGGCTGCAAGTCCGATAAAATTGCTGAGATTTTAGGCTATGCAGGCGTAGAAACGGCGGTACACCGAGATAATTTAGTGATTGTTTAAACTAACAAATATCGAGACAGTCGATCGCGCAATGAGCGAAGGCAGAAATTGAAGATATTTGCAGCACAGTCTTGCAAGAATTTGTTTGGCTGTGTCTGAACAGCTCGTTCATCGCTTCTGTAAACAGTTCAAATAAATTTTGGGCTAATTCTAAAGCTGCTTGGTATTCCGCATCTGTAAGTTTGATTTCTGCTAAAATTTGCAACATCTCTGGCGTGTTTAAAAGGTGATAATTTTCTAAACCCCCATAATATCCTCCAAAATCAACAGATTCTTTTTGGTTAATTTGCTGTAATTCCACTACCACTGCTAGCGCCGCCTCAAAAAAAACTTGGGCAGTTCCTTCGAGGACTTCCACTAACACCAGCTTCTGAATAAAAGAAGCTTTCCAAGCGTACCGTTCTATCACTGAACAAAGCGCTCGAGTTTTTTTAGTTTCTTCACCCCAAAGCAGTCTGAAATCGCCGTAACTCATTAATTGGTTTAAGCCCAGTTCCTCTAGATATTCTAGATAGTCATGCCAATAATAGTTTTTTTTATAAGTATATTTATTAATGAGTTCCTGAACTTTGTTATTACTAGAAGATTCTCGCAGCACATATTTATTTAAATCGCTCAATCCCACAGCCAAAGGAGCGAGTACAGGTGCAAAAATTAATCTTTGATTCGCGTGAATGTGTTTGTTGGCTAGAAAGTCAAACAAGGGCGATTTTGCAAACTCTTGCTTTTTGGATTCAATGAATGCTACAATGCCTTTCATACTTTTTTCGCTTGAATGGTTGCTGTGAAGATCATCTTCATATCTCCGTTAATTATCTATATTTTCGAGCCTAAAGAATTGTGTTTATTATCATATATATTGGTATTTAAGATCATAGGTAAGAGTGTTGGCAGTCACAGGAAACAGTGACTTGTATCATATTGTGCCCGAAGTTCGAGCATCTTGTTGCCTAGAGATAAAATGTTCTAATTTTAGATTGCATATTTCAGGCGTTGCTCAAAGCCACCCCACAAGAGTTTGATTATTTACCGATAATTTAAAGGATGATTAACTTATATGGGCAAGTGAGGGTCCTGTTCGTACTGCTAAAAAATGCCTTTTACAAAATCGCGGTGATCCATGCAAATCAGTCCTAGACGCATAGAAGTCTCGAAACCAGGTTTCTTCGGAGATTCATCGTTACTCAATAAAAAATTTTCTGAGACACCCGGTTTCTTTAACCCTCGCTTTTATTGCTTGTTCCCTCTTTTCTCTTCCCTCTTCTTATTCCTTATTCCTTCTTCCGGCAGCCATAACTCTCCAAATGACAATTTCCAATTCTCAGAATTGCCTTTAGGTGCGTTCTGAGTTACTCTATCTTTTGGATCAGTTAACACAATTATAGGAGTTAATCTTGGAACGGACTTTTTTAGCGATTAAGCCCGACGGCGTACAGCGCGGACTCGTCGGCGAAATTATCGGTCGTTTTGAAGCCAAGGGCTTTAAGTTAGTTGGCATGAAGCTGATGACGGCGAGTCGCGAACTAGCGGAACAACATTATGATGTTCACAAAGAAAAACCCTTCTTTGCTGGATTGGTAAACTTTATCACTTCAGGCCCTGTAGTGGCGATGGTGTGGGAAGGTGACGGCGTTGTGGCGTCGGCGAGAAAAATCATTGGCGCCACAAATCCTCTGAATGCAGAACCAGCGACAATTCGGGGAGATTTTGCCGTCAATGTCGGCCGTAATCTCATTCACGGTTCTGATGCTGTCGAGACTGCCCGTGCTGAAATTAGCCTTTGGTTCAAGGAAGAAGAATTGAGTGCTTGGACACCTTGTTTAACTCCTTGGATTGTGGAATAGTTTTGATATTCTCCCGGTGGTTAATCGGGAGATATAGCCTTTCTCAGACAGAGGAAATATCATGCTTCTGACTCACTCATAACCGTAAAATATAGAATAGTTTGAGATTTTTACTCGTTACCAAGAGCTTCGCGGTAACGAGAAAAAAAAATGTTAGTTGGAACTTAAAAACTCCAAATAATTATTAGTCAATTCGTTGACTGCTAATTCGTAAAACTGCTGACCTTGTTCGGGGGTTGCCAATGCCGGATTTGAACCCATTCTTCCGTCGGGAAATCGGCGTCGGAAGTCAGCAGCACCGTAAATTTTGTGCCCGGAAGCAACTTCTTCCGAAAGCGGAGCTTGCTTGATTGCTTCTGGATAAAGGTACTGGGTTAAGGCGATTTCGCTGGGGGTGGCGTGAGAACCTTCTTGGTTTCCGTATAATTCTTTTGCTAGTTTGTAGACTGAGCCGCACATGAACCAGTTGCCGATTTGACACTGGATTTTATCGGCATTTGGTAGATTCAAGTCCGACAAATGCGCGTAACTCTCGGAAAATGCTGCTTTCATGGTGGCAATGTTGCCGCCGTGACCGTTAATGAAGAAATATTTCTCAAATCCAGCTTTTGCTAAAGATGTGATATAATCCCTGATTACCAATATCAGAGTCTGCGGTCGCAGGCTGATTGTGCCGGGAAAGCTGGTGTGGTGCAGGGCCATGCCGACATTAATTGTCGGGCCGATTAAGGCATTGGCAGCTTCGCCGACACCGCGGGCGATCGCCTTGGCTGCAATGGCGTCAGTCCCGATCAAGCCGGTGGGCCCGTGCTGTTCGGTGGAGCCGATGGGGATAATTATGCCTCGGGAGCTTTCTAGATAAGCTTCTACCTCGGACCACGTACTCAAATGCAGCAACATGATAGGCAGTCTACAAAATTTTTACTTGCTATCGTCGATCGTAGCCGGCACGGGAAGAAAAAGGAATTTAGACCAACTTATTATTGTATTCTTAAAAAAAGCCCTACAGCCCCATTCCACCTTTACCGTTATATTACTTAACGTTAATAATTTAACCACTTGATGGCCAAAACTTTACCTTTTAATAACCTTTTAAGAGTAGTATAACAAGCATATCCCTCTAGATTGGGTGTTACGTGGTCAATTAACAGCGGGCAATGTTTTATGAAATTAACACCGACCCCGAAAAATGACCAGACTTCTGTGGCCTGGACGCAGGCAGACAGCGCGGTTCCGACAACTGCTCTACGGCTGTATTCCTTACACGAGCAAGTAGCAAAGGTCGAGCGCGTGTCTGTGGGATGGACTGGCGAAAGATTCTAAGCGATCCTCTTCGAGGGCTTCGCTAACGAACAAATGGCGATCGTACAAGCGATCGCAGCGCGAGAGTACCTCAGCTACTGAAGAAGGTACCTCGCGGTAGCCACATACAAACATCACTCCCACTGATATTTATGTCTTCTGCTGAATTAAGCGAAAGTCCTTCAAGGTTGGCTGTTGGACAAGCCGGCCGTATCTTGTTATTGGAAGGTGAAGATCTGTTGCGGGAAATGCTAGCTTTAGCCCTTAAAGAACAGGGCTATGAGGTGGTGGTTACTAGCGACGGGCGCAACGCTCTGCCTTCTATACAGGCTTCTTCGTCATATCACGGTGAATTGGCCTTTAACCTGTTAATTATGGATTCAATTAACGGTTTAGATCTGTGTCGAATGTTACGGCATCAAGGAAATCCCGTCCCTATTTTGATTATCGGTGCTAGAGGAAGTGCCAACAATTGCGCTTTTTACCTCGAAGCCGGCTCGGATGATTATCTGACCAAGCCTTTTGGAATGCGGGAGTTTATCGCTCGCTGTCGAGCGCTGATGCGGCGCCAGCGCCTCGGTCGCTTACCGGAACCGAGGATGCTGCAATATAAGAGCATAACTCTATATCCTGAAGAGTGCCGCGTGTTGGTTCGTGGTCTGGAAGTGAAATTTTCTCCTAAACAGTTTCGCTTACTAGAACTATTTATGAGTTATCCCCGGCGAGTTTGGTCTCGCGATCAGTTGCTGGAAAAAATTTGGGGTCAAGATTTTATCGGAGACAGCAAAACAGTTGACGTTCACATCCGTTGGCTGCGCGAAAAGTTGGAATTAGACCCGGGTCAACCGGAATATATCATTACGGTACGTGGTTTCGGCTATCGATTTGGTTGAATTTTTAAATCAGTTATAGGGTTGGAAGTTGCAGCCGAATTGACGTAAGGACACAAAATTTTTGTGTCCTTATTTGTCTATGCAGAGTGTGCAATACACTAGCTTGGAGGTGCAGCCAGTAGACTTATTGTAGCGACCGTTGCCGTTATCTTTTAGCCTGGGCGATCGGTATAAATCAAAACTCCCCTGTCCACTGCCAACAATAAAGTTTCGAGCAATCTCCTGCAACCGCAACAGCCGCCACCATATCTGAACTGGGAATTAATTCTATTAAAGACCATCTCGATGCTTCTTCGGGGTTGTCTTCAACATTTAACAGCGCGGCAGGTTCTCCTGGAGCAAGGGTGACATCAAACTGATTCAGGGGAATAGAAAGTCCTTTACCGACTGCTTTGATATAGGCTTCTTTGCGAGTCCAACAGGTGAAAAAAGCTTTGGGTTGGAGATGTTCTGGGAGCGAACGCAACACAGAATTTTCTAAGGGGGAAAAAAACTTTTCAGCAATTTCCAGGCCAGGAAAGTTGGGATTTATGCTTTCAATGTCGACACCAATATCTCGATTTTTGGTAATCGCAATTAGAGCCATGTTTCCTGAGTGAGACAAATTGAAACTGAGGGTATTTCCACCTTGGGCGGCGATGAGAGAGGGTTTGCCGTAGGGATTGTAGTCAAAGCGCAAAATGTGAGAATTTATGTTAAGATAGCGACTGAGAATTTCTCTGAGCGCGCCACGACTCACAATAAATTGCGATCGACCTTTGGGAAAGTGAAAACCATTGGCTTTTGTCCGCTCGTCTGGTGAGAGAGTCTCTTGTAAACTCTGTAAGCAAGATTCTGTTTGAGCTAGAGAGACGCGCCAAACATGAATTTCGCCCAGATCCAATGTCAAGTCTTGCGGTGGAGAATTCCACGAATCAAAAGCAGTAATCATGTATTTATCTTCTTTTCTGAGTCACCTCATCCAGCATTCCCAGAAACAGGCAAGATGCCTGTTCTACTTTTAGAAACAGGCAAGATGCCTGTTATACAACAGATGAATTTCAATCGCAAGAATTAATAAATCCAGCTTTGTACAACTTTTCCCGCTAATTGCTGTCCCAACCAAGGCGTATTTACCGATCGCGACTTCAGACTTAGCCCGTCAACATTCCAACTCATTTCCGGGTCGAACAAAATCAGCTCAGCAGAGACTCCAGTGGCAACCGTGGCGGGGGCTTGTCCGAGACAAACGGCAGGGCCTGCGCTCAAAACTCGCCACAGTTCTAAAGCCGAAAATTCGCCCGTTTTTACCAGTCCGTGCCACAGTAAAGGCAAAGCTAATTCCAAGCCGATCGCCCCGGGCGGACTATCAGCAAAAGCCACAGTTTTCTCCTCATAAGTATGCGGGTTGTGGTCGATCGCGATCGCGTCAATTACGCCATCTTTCACAGCTTGAATCAGCGCTAATTGGTCGCTGAGATTGCCCAACGGCGGTTCTAGGCGTAAATTCGGATCGTAGGGCAACGAAGCAGTCAGAGCATTTTTCCCGCCGGAATCTTTAGAGTTTCCTGAAATTGCCCCGACATTCAACAGCAAGTGCATCCAAGTCACACTCGCAGTCACCGGCAAACCCCGCGCCTTGGCATCTCGAATCAATTCCACGCTGCGGGCTGTAGAAACGCGCATGATGTGTACCGGAGTGCCCGCAGATGCCACCAACTCCAGAATTACCGCCAAAGCCGAAGTTTCCGCACTCGCCGGAATTCCTGGTAAACCCAAGCGCACCGACAGCGCACCCTCTCTCACCGCGCCCTTTCCTGCCAAAGTTCGATCGCACGGCCACAAAGCAGCAGACTTGCCCAAAGGCTTGATATACTCCAGCAAACGCCTCACCAGAGCCGGATTAGACAGCGGCAAACCGTCCGCAAAACCCACCACCGCAGAGGAGGCCAGCTCGCCCAACTCCGCCATCTGCTGCCCTTTAACGCCCGCTGTCAGCGCGCCCCAAAAATACAAGCGGGGCAGCCCGGGCGGCAAATTGCGGATATGTTGCTGCAACAAAGCTAAACCGGCCAAATTGTCAACAGGCGGCGAGGTATCAGGCAAAATCGCCACTCGCGTAAAACCCCCAGCCGCTGCAGCCTGCATCAAAGATTCGAGCGTTTCCCGATCCTCAAAACCCGGTTCTCCGCTGTGACTGTACATATCACTTAACCCCGGCCCCAAAATCAGTCCCTGGCAATCCCGCACTTCCGTGTCAGCGGGAAACTCAGCAATTTTTTCTTCGACTGCTTTGATATCACCTTCAGCAATCAGAATATCAGCGATGCGATCGCTCCCTGAAACTGGATCTAGCACTCGTACATTTTGTAGCAGTTCGCGGCTCATATAGCAGAAGGAAGAAGGAAGTTCGGCAACGGATTATGTAACGGATGTAACGGATGTAACGGCTGTCAGGAAGAAGGAAGAAACAATCCACCGCATTAGTTTCAGGAATTAAGAACTTCCTAAGCGTCGGGCGCGGTTGTTATCAAAATTCAAACATTTTTCAGGCGGGCGAAGCGTAGCGGAGGGCGTTCCTTCCGCTACGGGTTCGCGCTCAGCAGTTTACTAATTACAGTGCTCCGGCTGCTGTTTTGTCAAAAACTCCGCCGCTCAAATGAGTTGTGACATTCATCGCTTGTAATACCGGCAAACCATCGGGACCGTGGGGATAATCAATCACGCTAACGGCTCCGTTTCCTTGTTTGAATTTCCAGAAATGTTCGGGTTCCAAACCGAATAGGTGGCAGAGAATGGCTTTGTTAATGGCGTCGTGAGCAACGACAATCCCAGTACCAGAAACAGATTGTACTATTTCTCGCCAAGCTGCGATCGCTCTGTGCCAAACTTGCTGCAAATTTTCTCCTTCGGGCATTTGGACTTTTTCAGGAGATGTTTTCCATTCTTCAAGCAAACCCGGATAGGATTCTTCGATTTCTGATTCAAACTTTCCTTCCCAAAGTCCGTGGCTGATTTCCCTCAACTCGTCGCGGAGTTCTAGTTGCAAACCGCCGTGATATTTGAGAATAATTTCCGCAGTTTCTTTCGGACGCAGCATCGAACTGCTGATCGCAAAATCCAATTTTACATCCTTGAGAAATTCTGCTGCCCGCCGGGATTGTTCGCGGCCGTTATCGTTGAGAGGCACGTCAATTTGCCCTTGAAATTTACCTGCTTTATTCCAGTCTGTTTCGCCGTGACGCACCAACAACAATCGCGGGCCTTGGTGTCCGTCCCTCGGTTTGGGAAAAATTTCCCCGGTATGGGAAGTTAAATTTACCGACTCTAATTGAATTGCAACTTTCTTTTTTTGCTCTCCGGGTTTGTCGTTGGTAACAGGGGAAGGGCCAAAATTAATGACACTAATTCCGCAATTTGACTGTTGAATTGATTGATAGTAATCCGGGGTAATTTCCGAGGCGGTGGCGATGAGAGCGCGGTTGATTCCGTTGTGACCTACTACTAGAATTGTACCGTCTTGGTGGCGCGATAAAAGTTCTTGCCAAAAGTGTCGGGCGTTAGCAAAAATTGCCAATACGGGAAAGTGTTCGATTTCTCCGTCAGCAGATGGCAGTTTCATGGAAAATTTGTCGGGCTGTTTTTGCCACTGCTGATATGCTTCGGGGAACTTGTCGATCGCATCTTGGCGCAACATTCCTTCCCACAAAGGCAAATCGATTTCCATCAAATTATCAGTTGGCTGGAGTTGTGGCGGATTTGTCAAGCGCGACAGGATGATTTCTGCTGTTTCTTTGGCTCGTTGCAGAGGGCTGGTATAGGCGGTATCAAAGGCGATACTGCTGAGTGTGTCACCTACTTGCAGGGCGGTGTTGCGACCTGCTTCTGTCAAAATTGATTTATCGAGGCGGCCTTGGATGCGGCGTTCTTGATTGTAGGTGCTTTTGCCGTGACGGACTAAGATAATGCGAGTCATTCGATTTTAGATTTTAGATTTTAGATTTTAGATTTAGCCTGCTACCCGGCTGCGGGTGCGCTGTGCACACCTTACCCATACATGGCGGAGCGAGGATTTGTGGCGTAAGTCTTGTTGAGGCGAGTCAAAAAGATGAGCCAGTGAAATTTTACCAGTTGTCGGGATACTCTCGTCTGCAACGACCTATGATTAAAGACGGAAAAGATTTAGCCACAGATTCGCGCGGGACGGAAAAGCAGGAATGACACTGAAGCGGGTTATTTTAGGTATTTTAACGGCGATCGCGATCGCCCTGGTCGGTTTATCTTTACTTGCTAGTTGGAATCAGCCGCAAATTCAAAGCCGGCTCGAACTCTACCAGACAAATTTGCTGCTGCACGCCTCGGAGTGGCAGGGAGAAAATAATCAGAGTGTTAATTTAAGTTCGGCGCGCAACAATATTGTCGGTGCAGATCCTTTAAGTACGGCTTTGACGCAATATCAAGAAGCGCGAGACTCGACTCGCAAAACTCTCGAAACAACTCAATCACAATTTAAAGGAATTCAGTCTGCCATCGCCTCCAAGTCTGCTGATAATACTCTGAATTTGGCTCAAAACAAGGCTTTGTCTGAGTCGATCGAGCAACAGTCAGCGCTGCTAAACGAACTTGACTTGCGCTTAGGAATTTTGCAGGCAAGCAGTGGCAAAACTGAGGCTGCTCTCCAAACTTGGACAAATTTAGTTGAGCGCTACAAAACTAAAATAGATGACGACTCTTCGGTGGTAACTGCTCAAGTTTTAACGGGAATTTGGAGCAATCCGGCTCAACTGCTGCCGGATGCCGAGCCGCGCATTCAAAAGTCTTTGGATGGCTGGTTTCGCTATCGTGCTCTCGCTCAACTTTACAAGCTGCAAGAACGTTCTAAAGAGGTGGCGGCGCTTCAAGCAGCAGAGCAAGCAACGGCTGAACAAGCTATAGAAAAGTTGGCAATTGTGGTTGGGGTTCCGGCGATCGCACTTTTTATTGGTACGGTTTTGCTGATTGGTTTGACCGTGCAGTGGCTGTTGCAGCGGCACCAGTTAGAGACAGCAGGTTCCGGCCCGGTGTTGGCGCGAAATGCGAGCTTGACTTGGGATGTGCCTTGGGACGGCGAGATTGTTTGGCAGGTGCTTGTGGTCGGCTTTTTCTTTGTCGGCCAAATCTTGATTCCCTATTTGTTGCTGCCTGTTTCTCTGGCTGTTTTAAAACTCAATCCTGCTACTTTTGACCCGCGCGACAAGGCTTTTTATATCTTTGCTACTTATTTGTTGCTGTCGGCTGGAGGGCTTTCGGTACTGTATTTTTCGGTCAAGTCTTTTTTGCCTTTGCCGGAAGGTTGGTTTCGGATTAATTGGCGGGGAAATTGGTTTTTGTGGGGTTTTGGCGGCTATTTTGTTGCTTTGCCTTTGGTAGTTTTGGTATCCCTGATCAATCAGCAATTTTGGCAGGGACAAGGCGGCAGTAATCCGATTTTGCCGATCGTTCTCGAAGGTAGGGACAACGTGGCTTTGGCGGTGTTTTTCGGCACTGCTGCGATCGCGGCTCCGGTTTTTGAGGAAATCGTGTTTCGAGGCTTTCTGCTGCCTTCTCTGACTCGCTATTTGCCTGTTTGGGGGGCGATCGCAGCTTCTGCTTTCTTGTTTGCTGTGGCTCACTTGAGTGTCTCTGAGATTCTGCCTTTGGCGACTTTGGGTGCGGTTTTGGGGTTTGTGTACACGCGATCGCGCAATCTCCTTGCTCCTATGCTTCTCCACAGTCTTTGGAACAGCGGTACTCTCCTGAGTCTGTTTCTTTTGGGCGGTGGCGCGAGTTAATTGGAGCGGTTGTTAATAATTGTGAATTAATCGAGTTTTTTTGAGAGTGCTCGTCAGGGCGATCGACTCTTGCCAAAAACAGCAGTAGGGTGTTCGGTGCGCCCCTGGTATCTAAGTCGGTAAAATAACCGGAATTCCTATAGGGGCGGGTTCACCCTAATCTGTAATATCAGCCACAGATCCAGATCGACGAGTCCAGCTTCCTTACTTGAGCGGAAAAACAGGGTTTAACATGGAAGTAATATCTTGTCGGCTGATGATTGAGAAACTGACCCGGGCGATCGCACCAAACGGAAGTTGACAATCCGGCTAATTTATAGCTAAATTTTAATTTAGGATGAGGCTTAAACCCATGAGCAATTTGAACAGCCGCAACTTAGAGAGAACGCCGAGTTGGATGCGTTTCGCACCCTACGCAGCCTTAGGTCTTTTAATATTTTCTTTCAATTCAGGCAGCGAACTCAATTATTTCTTGAGAGGCTATTTGGTGATTCTACAGGCTCAAGTCGGTATAGTTCTGCTGTATTTTGCGATGTCTAAGTTTCGCAAAAACCAAAATAAATGAGTAAAAATTAGTAAGCTTACTTAGGTCGATCGTTAAAGGTCGATCGCCGAGTTAAAATAAAAACTGGGGAAAGTAAAAATGGTAAAAGATAAAACCGTAGCAGTTGTGTTAGCTTTCTTTGTTGGAGGTTTCGGAGTTCACAAATTTTATTTGGGCAATAACTTAGCAGGGGTATTATACTTGCTATTTTCTTGGACATTAATTCCGTCACTGATCGCATTTTTCGATTTTATCGGCCTACTGCTGATGTCGGAACAAGCTTTTCAGGTTCAGTACAATGGCGGCACGCTGCCGTCGGGGTATGCCCTCAGAGCGGCAAAAGATGTAACAGGGGCGATCGGCGAATTGAAAAAGCTTTACGATATGGGCGCAATTACCGCCGAAGAATATGAAGAAAAACGCCAAAAATTGCTGCGAGAATTGTAATTAAGAAGGAAGAAGGAAGTTCGGCAACGGATTCTGTAACGGATGTAACGGATGTCAGGAAGAAGGAAGAAGAAAGCCCGCTATTAAAAAAGTGGGATTGAAATAAGTGTGAGATCACAGCTATTTAATTAAGGATAAAATTAACGTGTCTCAAGATTTATACTGGCTGCGTCAAACTCCAAACTGGGTGTGGTATGCTTTTATTCCCTACTTCGGCGGATTGGCGATCGCCTATGCAGGCCAAAAGTCAAATATTCGCAGTTGGATGGGATGGGGTGTTGCAATTACTTTAGCAGCACTAGCGGTATCTTCTTCAACTAATTTGGGTACGATCGTGTGGATTGCTCAAATTGTTACTGCTTTTAGTTTGAAAAAGCGCTATCTGATCAAAACCGCACCCAGAGGCATACTGGTTCCTGCAAGTGCAACAAATGCCGAAGAACTGGCAAACGTGCGCGGCAAAATAGATATTAACGAGTGTACCAAAGACGATATGGTGAGAATCTTGGGTTTGCCGATCGTCTACGCCAACGATATTGAATCTTTGCAAAACGAAGGCTACATTTTTACCCACGCCGAAGAGTTATCAGAAATAGCCGGAGTTCCCGAAAGCCACGTCAGACGCATCGCCCCGATGATTTGCTTCAGCTACAATTATCAAAAAGAATTGCAGTTTACTTGGAAACGGTTAAACATTCTTTCGCCGGAAGAGTTGATCGCCAGCGGTTTAGATCGGATTGTTGCCGAAAAAATAGTTAGAGAAAGGCAGAGAAAAGGTGCTTACAAATCAGTTGTAGAAGTTAAGCGGCGGACGGGACTGCCTTTTGATTCATACCGCCATATTTGTTAATTTGCAGTTGTTATCACGAACAGCTTATGACAACAAAATTAGAAGTTAATGGACAAAAAATGTATGATACAGATTAGCTCAGATAGAGGTAAACCAGTTTGGAAAAGTTCCGGGTTCGCGACTTCTCAAACATCAACTGGGAAAATCTGATTGCAGAAATAGAAGACGTGAGGCGAAGTGAACGCGGGAGTTGAGAGAGTAATGTGGTGGTAATTCTCCTGCACTTGCTTAAGTGGCAATTTCAACCGGATCAAAGAAGTGGTAGCATATCTAAAAATCTAAAATCTAAAATCTAAAATCTAAAATCTATTGATTTTCTGCCAGAAGAAATGATTCAACGGTAGCATGGCTAAAAAGCTCGATCGCCTCCTGGTAATTGACATTAAATGCACCTGCTGGCAAAAATCTCCTCCAGAAGGCGGACTCAGCGAAATTATCAAAAAAAGTATTTATCCTCTTGACATTTACACAAAATAATGATATTTCAGTATATTGTGAAACTCCTACTTTTCCCTAGCATCAACTCCAAGCCCGGGTAAGTTTTCAAGAATCTGTCTTAAATATCAGTGGTATCCTATCAGAATTATTATTGAAACGCAGAACGACACAATAGTAGCAGAACCGCTAACATCACACTTATGTCTGACTCTACTCCATCCCAAATCTCCCCAGAAGCTGCACCGGAAAGTGCTGCTACCGAAAACCGCAGTGCCAAAACTCGTCAACTGTTGGGCATGAAAGGGGCCGCTAGCGGGGAAACATCCATCTGGAAAATTCGCCTGCAACTGATGAAACCGATTACCTGGATTCCCTTAATTTGGGGCGTGGTGTGCGGGGCGGCGTCTTCTGGAAACTATGTTTGGAACCTAGAAAATTTCTTGATCGCAGCAGCTTGTATGTTGATGTCAGGGCCGTTGCTTGCCGGGTACACTCAAACTTTGAACGACTTTTACGATCGCGACATCGACGCCATTAACGAGCCCTACCGTCCGATTCCCTCCGGTATCATCTCGATTCCGCAAGTAGTAACGCAAATTTTGGTATTATTAGCCGCTGGCATTGGGGTGGCTTATGCTCTAGACTTGTGGGCGGGTCATGAATTCCCGATAATGACAGTTTTGACTCTCGGCGGCGCGTTTCTAGCTTACATCTACTCTGCGCCCCCGCTGAAACTCAAGCAGAATGGCTGGTTGGGAAATTATGCCCTGGGTGCTAGCTACATTGCCCTGCCTTGGTGGGCGGGTCAAGCTTTGTTTGGTACACTAGATCCCACCATTATGATATTGACCCTGTTTTACAGTTTGGCAGGGCTGGGGATTGCGATCGTCAACGATTTCAAAAGTGTTGAAGGTGATCGGCAATTAGGGTTAAAATCTTTGCCAGTGATGTTTGGCATCACCACCGCAGCTTGGATTTGCGTGTTGATGATCGACATCTTTCAAGCTGGGATTGCAGGCTACCTGATCAGCATCCACCAAAACCTTTACGCTGTCATTCTGCTCCTGCTGATAATTCCCCAAATTACTTTTCAGGATATGTACTTTTTGCGCAATCCGCTTGAAAATGATGTTAAATATCAGGCAAGTGCTCAGCCTTTTCTGGTTTTGGGTATGCTGGTAGCAGCCTTGGCACTGGGTCATGCGAGTTAAGCAGAGTTGTGAGGTTTGAGTTAAAAAATTTTGAATTCAAAAAATCTAATTCACTTCTCAAAAAAATACCAATCTCTGCAGCGTTAAGAAAAGTTTTGAATTTTGAGTGGTGAATTAAAAAGTTTTTAATTCAAAAAACCTAATTCAAGGCAGCGTGTTATTCAATAAAAAATGTCGAATTAAAAATTAAGAATTGAAGAAAGCTAGCTTTTTAAATTTTTAATTTTTAATCGGACTTGATGAGGTTTGAAGGTCTGAACGTGGCAGAATTTTTCTCAAATATCAAAGATACATTGAGCAAAGTCACTAACGCAATAAGCGGTAATTCCGATCGAGAACCGCCCAAGGCTGCGAAGGGCAATAAGCTCAACTCGCCGGAATCCGAGGCGCAATTTTATACACAGACAAGGGATGAGCGAGCCGAGTATGTGGTATCAGAAGATGCTGCACCTCCAGAAGAGTCAGAATATTTAGAGTCAGAATATTTAGAGCCAGAATACGCTCGATATCCAATAGTCAAGCGCGATTGGGAAGGATTGAAACGCTTAATTGCTTGGTTGGAAATTGAACCTCAAGTTACCAGCTTGCAAACCAAGGGAAAAGAATTGTTGCGGCCGGGATTAAGTTTGCTGGGAACTAAATCACCCCAAAAATCCGATAGTAGCGAATTTGCGGAAAATAGCGAATCGCAGAACACCCAACTGCCGATAAATACCGCACTACAGGAAAATAGCGCACCGCAGGAAAATACTAAAAAACGTGTCCCCCGCCGTCCTAGATTTTGGATAAGTTTAGGTGTTGCCAGTATAAGCGGGGGCGCTTTAATCTACTGTTTATGGATTTTGTACACCTTAGACAAAGGTTTGCCGGATGTTAACGATTTGTCAGCCTTTAACCGCGACGGAACGCTGACAATTAAAGCAGCAGATAATACGATTTTGTTGCAGTCTGGTCCGGCAACTAGAGATAAACTGAAACTTCAAGAAATTCCCGAATTGTTGGTTAAAGCTTTTATTGCCATAGAAGACCGCCGTTTTTACAAACATCGCGGGGTGGATTATCAAGGTATTGTGCGATCGATTGTTTCTAACTTGATAGAAAGAGATTTAGTGCAGGGTGGCAGTACAATTACGCAACAATTGGCTCGCGTTGTTTTTCTTAATCAGGAAAGAAGTATTAGGCGGAAAGTCCGGGAAGCTCTTTTAGCTCAAAAAATAGAGCGAGAGTTGAGTAAAGACCAAGTTTTAGAACGATATTTAAATCTAGTTTATTTGGGTTCGGATGCTTACGGTGTGGCAGATGCGGCTTGGGTTTTCTTTAGCAAAACAGTCGATAAATTAAATTTGGCAGAAATGGCAACTTTGGCGGGTTTGCCACCGGCACCGAGCGAATATTCGCCTTTGGTTAATCCGGATATGGCTAAGAAACGCCGCAATATTGTGCTGCAACAAATGCAGGAAGCGAAGGTAATTACAGAGGTTCAGGCGAAGGAGGCGATGGCGGCACCTATGGCGGTTAAACCAAGTGCGCCGAAGCGATTTAAAGTAGTCGCGCCTTATTTTGCTAGTTACATTCGGAAGGAATTGCCGCGCTATGTTTCTAAAGATGCTTTGGAAGCTGGCGGTTTGACTGTTGAGACGACGGTGGATTTGAAGTGGCAGAAAATAGCGGAACAGGTTGTTAAAAATGCGATCGAAGTTGATGGCCGCAGTCAGGGTTTTGAACAGGCGGCTTTAGTTTCTATGGACACTAAGACTGGGGAAGTTAAGGCCCTGGTGGGTGGCGGAAATTTTAAGGAAAGTCAGTTTAACCGTGCTACGCAGGCTTTGCGGCAGCCCGGATCGACGTTTAAAGGCTTGGTTTATGCAGCAGCGATGGCGGCTGGTTTTTCTCCCTATGACAGTTACGAAGACGAACCAATTATTATCGACGGCTATCAACCGAATAATTATGGCAAAAAATTTAGCGGTTGGCGATCGATCTCGGATGCTTTGACAAGTTCGGTGAATGTCGTAGCTGTGAAGGTGTTGATGGATGTGGGGTTTGAACCGGCGATAAAATTAGCCAACGATATGGGGATTAAGTCTAAATTGAGTCCGATTTATTCCCTCGCTTTGGGCTCTTCAGAGGTAAATTTGCTGGAGTTAACCAATGCTTACGGTACTTTAGCATCGCAAGGGAATTTTATTGAAGCCCACGGCATTAAGCGGGTGATTAATCAGCGGGGAAATGTGATTTATCAGGCTAATTTTAAACCGAAGCGGGTTTTGGATAAGGATAGTGCTGCGATTACTACTTGGATGTTGGAGGGCGTTGTCCAAGACGGTACGGGGGGGCCTGCTGCGTTAAACGATCGCGCTGTAGCAGGCAAAACTGGTACTTCGGAAAACGTGCGGGATTTGTGGTTTATTGGTTACATTCCGCAGGTGGTGACTGGCGTTTGGTTGGGGAATGATGACAATTATCCCACCTGGGGAACTAGCGGTACCGCTGCCTACAATTGGCGCGATTTTATGAGTCAAGCTGTCAAGGGAATGCCGGTAGAGAAGTTTCCAAAGTTGCCGCAGTTGGAGGGCCGCAAAGGCAGTATTAAGGCCAAACCGGTGCAGCCTCATAAGATTATTCGGGGGATGATTGTGAATGAGGATGGTGCGATCGTGCCTTACAATCCTAATCCTGAACCGAAGTATTACCCACCGCAAGAGCCGGCTTATCAAGAACCTGCTTATCAAGAGCCTGCTTATCAAGAGCCTGCTTATCAAGAGCCTGCTTATCAAGAACCGGGATATTAAACTATCGGTTTGGAGTAAGGACTTTACTGCTTTTTCAAGCGCTTTAGCCTCACCATAAAAAAGCCGTCCATGTGATGTCTGTGCGGCCAAACTTTCACCCATCCTTCGGGTGATGGCTGTACTGGTAAATCAATTGTTGGCGGTTCGATTTGCCAGTGAGGATTGCTGTCTAAGAACGATCGAATAACTGTTTCATTTTCCAAGGGATGAATTGTGCAAGTTGCATAAACTAATACGCCGCCGGACTTGACAAATGTCGCTGCATTTGCTAGCAATTCCGATTGCAGTTGAGATTGTTGTTGAATGTTTTCGGGCGTGTGATGCCAGCGCGCGTCGGCGCGGCGGTGGAGGGTTCCGAGGCCAGAACAAGGTGCGTCTAGTAAAACTCTGTCTGCGAGGTTAACAAACTCTGGGAAATGGCGGCTGTCTCCGGTATGAATTTTAATGGATTTCATCTGGAGTCTGTCTGCATTTTCTTTAAGTTTTTTGAGTCTGCTGGCGGTTTTGTCGCAGGCATAAATAGTGCCTGTATCTTGCATTAATTCGGCGCTGTGGGTGGTTTTTCCCCCCGGCGCGGCGCAGGCGTCGATGATAGTTTCCCCTGGCTGGGGCGCTAGTAAATGGGTGACTAATTGAGCGCTGCTGTCTTGGATTGTCCACCAACCTTCGCTGTATCCGGGGAGGTTTTGAATTGCACCGATGCTGCCATTTAGTCTTAATGCTTGTGGCAAGTGTGGGATTCTGCTAGTTGAGATGTTGTGTGATTGGAAGGCAGCTTCGATTTGGGCGATCGAGCTTTTTAAGGGATTGATTCTCAGGTCAATTGTGGGGGATTGGTTAAACCATTCACAGAGTTGTTCGGTTTCGGTTTCGCCTATTTGTTCGATCCACAATTTTACCAGCCATTCGGGGAAGCTGTGCAGAATTCCTAGGCGTTCGACGGTTGATTTATAATTCGTAACTGTTAATGGGTTTAAGTTGTTATCTGTTAAACGGATGTATTGGCGCAACAAACCGTTGACAAAACTGCTGAGTCCTGAAAATCCGTTTTCTTTGGCTAGTTGAACGGTGGTGTTGACGGCGGCGGAGGGGGGAATCTGGTTGAGATATTCGAGTTGATATAAGCCTAAATGTAGGATGGTGCGAAGTTCGGGCGGTTGTTGCGAGGATTTCTTTGTGGCTAGTTTGTCGATGATAAAGTCGATCGATCGCATTCTCCTGACGCTACCGTAAACTAATTCTGTCACTAAACGCCGATCGAGGTCGTTGAGTTGAGAATTGCCGAAAGCGCGATCGAGTGCGGCATCTGCGAATGCACCGCGGCGGTGGACTTCGCGGAGTGCGAGAAAAGCTATTTGGCGGGGATTTTGCATAATTAAGATATGGGGGTCTAGAAACCGGGTTTTTTACGATAAGATGCGTTACAGCCCGCAGATTTGGTGAAAAACCCATTTTCCGATCGCCCGTGATTCGAGGACTATTATAATCTCAAATGTCCTCTGGATTTATGCCCATTTCTCGGAGTTTTTCTGAAAGGCGATCGGCTTTTTGCTGTGCTAACTCTTTATCTTGCCGTTCTTGTTCCATTTGTTGTCGTTCTTGTTCCATTTGTTGCTGCGCTTGTTCCATTTGTCTTGATAACTCCACATAAGACAAAAACTTTAGTCCGTCAGGACGATAAATTTCCAAGTCTCCCGATGCAGTTTCAAAACGTGTCTGCAAACGCGGACTTACCCAACCCTCCATTGATTCAATATAGTTGAGTTGTCCGTCACTTCGCACCCAACCTATTAACTCATTATCCTCTGGATCGTAGACATAATATTCTTCGAATCCATAATTCTCATAGAACTTAAACAGCTTAAACATTGCTGTCATGCGGTTGCCGGGCGAAATGATTTCAAAAACAACTTGCGGCGCAATATTATCTTCAACCCACTGTTTGTATGAACCTCTGTCACCTTTGGGTCTGCCAAAGACTACCATAGTATCAGGTGCTTGGCGATTTTTGTTATCTCCTTCGACGGGATACCACAGCAAATCACCTGCTACAAAGACATTTTGGTTGTCTTTGAATAAGGCATCTATTCCACCTTGAATTTTTACTATTAATTGGAACTGTTTGGTATTGTCAGACATCGGTTTTCCGTCGCTGTCTGGGTAGATGATTTCTGGCAAAGTTTGAGGGGGAATTGTTGTTGTCATGGGGATGACTCCATTGCTAGTAGCATCAATTTCTATTTTATATCTATTTTATAGGACTTACGCATGGGGTCCAGAAACCGGGTTTTTTTACGAAATTACTTCGTTCGTACTCGAAGATTAGGTAAAAAACCCGGTTTCTTTGTGGGAGTGCGTAAGTCCTGTTTTACTTATTCGGGTTTGGTTGACACCAATGGTTCTAATAAATTGCGTTCTTCTATGGCAAGTTCTAGCAAAACTCGTCTGTCGCCCTTGGTTTCCTTATAGCGGACTGTTGCATCCAGCAGGCGGATGGGAACTTGGAATTCTTCGTAGTTGCTGGTTAGTTCTTGCCACAATTCTAACCAAGTGCGTGCGGCTTTGTAGCTTACCATTTCTGACATAAGCGCGGGAATATTTCGCACAATTCCATTTCCTAAAAGTGAGAGAGATTTGTGTTTTTCGTAAACTGCAACTAGGCTGGTGATGCGATTTTTCCATATCGCTGCATCGTGCGTGTTTACGAACAGGTTGCTGGTAATTAACTCGGCATCATCTGCATCAGCTTCCTCGCCGGGTTCTAGGCGTTGGAATGCGTCGTATAAGGCGGCGATACCTTCATCCCAACGATTTAATCCGAGAATGGCAATGGCGCGATAGAAGAAGACGGATGAATCTTTATCTTCAAGTGCGATCGCTTTATCGCAAGATATTAAAGCTTCTTCATAGCGGCCGAGATTATTCAGTACAAAACCTCGATTAGCCCAAGCCCAGTCATAATTGGCATCAATTTCGAGCGCCCGATCGTAAGATTCTAAGGCTTCATCATAGCGCTTGAGGTTGTCTAGTACATAGCCCTGTAAAACCCAAGCCGGCTGATAATTGGCATCAATTTCGAGCGCCCGATCGAAGGATACTAAGGCTTCATCATAGCGCTTGAGGTTGTCTAGTACATTGCCTCGGAAAACCCAAGCCCACTGATAATTGGCATCTAGTTCGAGCGCCCGATCAAAGGATACTAAGGCTTCATCATAGCGTTTGAGGTTGTTGAGTACATTGCCTCGATGAGCCCAAGCCCACTGATAATTGGCATCAATTTCGAGCGCCCGATCGTAAGATTCTAAGGCTTCTTCATAGCGTTTGAGGTTTTTGAGTAGATTGCCTCGTAACACCCAAACAGGCGAATCATTGGGATCAAGCTCTATCGCCCTATCGTAACATTCTAAGGCTTCTTCATAGCGTTCGAGGTAGTTGAGTACATTACCTCTGTTAGCCCAAGCCCACTGATAATTGGCATCAAGTTCGAGCGCCCTATCGTAAGATTCTAAAGCTTCTTCATAGCGTTTGAGGTTGTCGAGTACATCGCCTCTGTTAGCCCAATCCCACGGATCATTGTCGTCAAGTTCGATCGCCAGATCAAAGGATTCTAAGGCTTCTTCATAGTGTTTGAGGTTGTTGAGTAGATAGCCTCGCTTAGCCCACTGCCACGGATCATACTCGTCAAGTTCGATCGCCCTATCATAGGATACTAAGGCTTCATCATAGCGTTTGAGGTTGTCGAGTACATCGCCTCGATGAGCCCAAGCCCTCGCATAATTGGAGTCACTTTCAATAGCCTTATCTAAACATTCTAATGCTTCATCGTAGCGTTCCAGGCTATTTAAACAGCGTCCCTTTTCTACCCAATCCCTTGCCTGGCCGCGACTTGTTACCAATTTTTCCGCATATTCTAAAGCCGAAACATAGTCTTTCTGTTCAAAACAATTTTCAATTTCATCAAAATAAGCCTTCAGACGCGGGTCTTCCTCATTTCTGTCAATAGCCTCAAGCGCCCGCGTATAATATTCTCGTTCCATCACAGCATCAGGTGGAATCGGTTTCAAACCTTGCCGATACATAAAATGACTTTCTTTCTCCGCCAAATCAACATCAGCCATCCTCAATCCCAATCGCTGCAGCAATTCTTGCCGCGTATACCAAACCCGAATAAAATCCACAATTAATCGAATCGGTTGATTTCGCTGCTTCTTTACCTCCAGACAAAAACGCATCAATGGTTCCCGCAATTCATACCACGATTCCCGTCCTATCTCCTCAGTTTTTACATAACCCTTATCTCGCAAATCTTTAAGTTGGCTAGATACAGTTCGCTGCTCAATAAAACAGCGCTTAGCAATTTGTTTGACTGGTGCAGCACCACCTCGATCGCACAAAAAGTCAACAATCTTTCGCTGCTGATTTGATAGATATTTCATCCTATCCTGATAGTAGGGCGTGAGGCTATCCAGCATTTCCATGAACGGTTCTACCAATTTATCGAGCGATTCAGGAGTCATCAGAAAAGCCGAAAAAACAATATACACGCGAGGACTGCCACCAGAAAGGTAATGCAAAACTTTAATGCGATCGCGCCCTGTTGGACTTTGAATAAAAGATGCTAAATCACTATTTCCTTCTAAGGTGGCAATATGATTTAATAAAGCTACAGCATCATCGAGCTTAAACTCATCTAATTCATGTAAATCAAAAAAATTATAAAAAGGATTATTAGAGTGCTTGACTCCATCAAACAAACTTTGTGATGTTGCCAAAATTGTCAAAAACGAATAATTGTGAAGATACGCCCTCAACTGCTTCTGCCCGAAATCCCCCAAGCCGCTAAACACGTCTTCTAAATTTTCGACAATCAACAACAGCACCCGCTTGCCAACAAAGTCTCTCAGCAATTCTGCTGCCTTAAATTCAGCTTGCTCCGGCGACAAATCATAAAGCTTTTCAACATCATCATGTAACTCAGCTTCATATGCAGCCGGATATTTTTTAGCAATTGCTCGGAATATTCCCCGCAATAAATCCAAAAAAGACGCAATCCCCCATTCTTCTTCCTGCAGCCACGCAATTAGCAATTTATCCCGCAAATCCTCCATCTTAACAACGCGATGATAAATCAGGGAAACCAAGTGTGTTTTGCCAATGCCGCGCGGCCCAATTAGCAGTTGAAAATGCTTGTTATTTGTTAGCGCGCTCTCTCGAATTAGCTCTACTAATCGTTCGGCTAGTGTGTGACGCTGTACTAAGATAGCTTCCAGGGTTTCTGGTGCCATCAAGCTAGGAGTAAATCGAGAGATAAATGTATTTTTCATAATATCTATTGGGTTTAATTGCTTCCCCGCCTGTGCCTGGGAACCGATATCTAGAGGCTCTGCCTCGTCGGTTGCGGAGGAAAACAGGAGGCACAGCCTCCGGATCAGCGTCCCCAGGCAGAGCCGGGAACGAGAAAATGCTTGTTATACAAGGCTTTTAGACTTTGTACGTCTAATTTGCCATAGGTTTTAAAAATATACGTTATTTTTGTTGTATATTTTTAAAAGCAGTGTTAGACTGCCTTTAACAAGCAAACAAGCGCCCCTAGCTGTTACTAGAGACGCTTTCGATCGCTTATCAGCGGGAGTCACTGGCTGGAACCAGTAGCACTCTCATGTTGTTTATGGTCTATATAGACCGAGGATTTCTCATGACTAATTATAACAGCGAACAGCTCAATCTGTTCACCCAGCCGATCGCAGTTTTGGTGGAAATGGGCTGCACTGTTGAACGTGCCGCCAAATTAGTAAAATGCTCAGAAAGCTCAATCTACTTCCCGCTAAGGCAAAATAAGCCGTATTTGCGGGAGGTTCCCACAGGTAAATGGCAAGTTTACTCTACGGGCAAAAAAGATAGATCAATTCTTGTGAATGTTGCCTTCATTTATTCTCCAAAAGATAAGTATTGGAGACTTGCTTGAACTCAAATCTCAAGGCTGCGTTAGTCCAAAGCTTAACGCAGCCTTCTGCCTCTTCGGTGGCTGAGGAAAACAGCAAGCAGAGCCTCCAAATCTGCGTCCCCAGGCAGAGCCTGGGAACAAGAAAAAATCTCAAAAATATTCCTTAAGACTTGTTACAATACACAAAACTTCATACTTTCCCCAACACTGGATGACCTTTTTCAACGCCTCCGAACCCCTAATCCGCTGCAAACAGGAACATCTCGACGTACAAGACCGCGAAGGCCTGTTGCAACTCCGCTGGCAAATTGGAAATATTACTCTTTTCTCAGGACTTTATACCCGCATCGACCAAACTTTTCTGCTTTGGGGTTTGGTGACAGGGGGGATTTTTTTTACGGCTCAATTTGTCCCCATCAGTTGGAGCTTTCAGGCGATTATGTGGTCAAGTTTGACTCTAATTGGCACTGCGGCAATGGCGGTTTTGACTTTATTTTGGGTAAGAGTCGAGCGAGTTAGCTGGATTCTTTACTCTTGGGCGATTTTGATGATAACTGGTTTGGTTCTGACCGATTGCAGTATTTTTGCCGGTTGGGGAAGTTTGTTGCTGCACCTTTGCGATTTGTGGTTGGGGTTGAGCGCGATCGGCTATTTGTTGACTGGACTCGGTTTGCGATCGCGCACTTTTCTCTTGATTGGACTAACTCATTTATTTAGCATCCCTCTATTAACTTTTGTTGCACCTTGGCAATATCTAACCACAGGAATAATTATGGCCGGCTGTTTGTTGTTATTGTCCGAATTGCAGTGGGATATGCGATCGCCGATCGACAATACTTTGCTAAGCGCAGAACAGAAAGAATTTAACCGAATTCAACAGCAACTGCGGCAGAGTGGCGCGATTATATCCAAATAAATCACAAATGTAAAGAATTCTGTACAATAGCTAACACTTTCCCCAAATCCAACACAATAGAAAGATGCAGCATCAATAAAAAACACACTTTAACCAGAACAGGAGTTTTGCTGTTTGACCTGTAAATCGCCAACCTAAGGAGAACGGTGTCCGGGAGGCGACTGGCGAACAAATGCTGTACTTGTGACGATAAAAGTTAATTCTGGTTGACAGTAGTTGTTGAAATCAAAATGTGGTGCAGGGTTTTTACCGTTTCCCCTGCTTTGCAGTCTTCTCGGAGAGGCTAAACCCTCTACCAGAACAGCCTGAGGAGATTGGCACAAAATTCGACTGTTTGTCAGGCGGATTTTTGAGTCAGCGTGTTTAATAAAATTGGGAAAATGCTCGCTTAGAGCTTTGCAGGACTTACTATTAAACAAGTCCTGCTTTATGATGGGCAATTTAAATTAGGTTTTACTCGAACGTGCGTTTTCGGAATATTTCCCTTACTTCCATTAAAATCTGGCCCAACATATTTTTGCCGCTGCCATCTTTACCGCAACCCCAATAGTAATCACTAGGGGAATTTTCGACTATTTCCTCATCGCCAGTAGCTAGTAAAATTTCTCTAATTTCGGCATGAGTTTCAAATTTGTGGAGTACGGCTTTTCGCATAATATCATCTTTGACTTGTTCCCAATCTTTGCGGAGAGGACGAGAGCGATCGCGCCCCATCTTTGCGGCATCTTTCGGCGTTTTTGCTTGGCGAATTTGGTCGTAATGAGCCGTTTTGGGAAACTTTTGTGCTTGAAAATAATGCTCAGTAGTTGACCAATATTCTCCGTCTAACTCGAATCCATGACTGGAAAAATTAGAAAAACAGCCGTATTCGCTGCCAGTGGTGTAGAAGTAGATAGGCATAAAGTCGGCAATTTCAATTTCGTTAAGAATGTTGGTCGATCGTCAGTTTTACCTCTCTCGATTATCCACTATCTTCAACCGCAAATCAATAGTTTCGAGATGGGAACCGATGTAAGACAGCAGGGCGTAGATAAATACGATCACCCCTACCATTTCCAAAATTTCTTCAACAGAAGCCATTAAACCGTAGATCAAATTTCGCTGACCTACCGCATCTGCATAATAGCCACAAACCATTTCCATGCCAAGTGCTCCACCGACATATATACTGCCTGCCAGTAAAAATAAATCCCTTGTTTTCCGGGGTAGGTGCCGGAGAAACTTGAGATAAGCCAGCCCAGTAACCACAACAAAAATCGCCCCCGGAATTACCCAAATGAAGTAAAAAAGTCCCCCTAAATCTAGTGCCTTTCGCAAGTCGTTAATAATTAATATTTCGTGCAGACTCAAGATTTCATCTAACGAAAAAAATACAAAGATGAACCCCAGCGCTTTCCAGTGTCCAAAATAGCGATCGCCCTGCTTCTTCTTAGCACTAGCAATAATACCTAGCAAAATCGCGCAAAACAGCAAAGTAAATGACGAGTACCAGGAAGGATAATTTATTTCTCTGTCTAAGTTAAACAAACTAATCCAGCGTTGTTGATAGTTAAAACCGTAGCGGAGAACTTGTACGATGCAACCAGCAACAGCAAAAAAGAGCACCCAAATGCTGAGAGAGAAAGCAACTCTCTTCGGCGAAACAGAAATAATGAATTTCATCAAGTTTTTGATAAACTAGAACAAGCAAAATCAAACTATAAAGTAAAAAGTAAAAAATCGCAAGAGCGGCGCAATCCGCCCCCTCGGATTTTTATCTAGAAAAAATCACCGATCACTGACAATGCACGTTCAAATTGAAACCTTCACTGTCCGCAAGCGGTTTGCGCTTACCATCAGTCGCGGTACCACAGCCCAAAGTACGAATTTATGGGTAAAATTAGCACACGAAGGCATCGAAGGTTGGGGAGAAGCATCGCCCTTTTCCACAGGTTCTCTGCCCCAAACTACCGAAATTCTGCTAGCCACATTGCAAGAAGTTGCACCGCTGCTAGAAAAGTTTACTCCCTTCGATCGCCAAAAAATCGAACAAGTATTAACAGAGGTCAACTTACCCTCAGCCGCCCGCGCCGGCATCGACACGGCAATGCACGACTGGCTGGGTAAAAAAGCAGGCTTGCCGCTGTGGAAAATGTGGGGATTAGATCGATCGCGCATCGTCCCCACCTCGGTCACAATCGGCATTAATTCGCCCTCTGGTGCAAGAGAAAGAGTCCGCGATTGGTTTGGCAAAGATCCAGCAGGTATCAAATACCGCGCCGTCAAGGTCAAATTAGGCAATCCCGCAGGAATCGAAGCCGACAAAGCTATGTTAATAGCAGTGCTTGACGAAGCACCAGCTAACCTTAAAATCAGTGTTGATGCTAACGGCGGTTGGAGTTTAAAAGATGCTGCCGAGATGTGTCACTGGCTAGAAAAATATAAGATAAATTATGTCGAACAGCCGCTTTCACCCGTCGCCGATATGGATGAATTCTCAGAACTGTACCGTCAATCGCCCCTGCCAATTTTTGCTGATGAAAGTTGCTTTAATAGTTCCGATATACCCAAGTTAGCCCACTGCGTCCACGGCATCAATATCAAAATGATGAAATCAGGGGGATTGACCGAAGCAATGCGGATGATTCACACAGCCAAAGCCTGCAATTTGCAAGTAATGTTCGGCTGCTATTCAGATAGCGCGATCGCAAATACAGCAGCAGCACAACTTTCACCGCTAGCTGACTATTTGGATTTGGACAGTCACTTAAATTTATTAGACGATCCTTTCACAGGTGCGATCGTAGAAAATGGGTGTTTGATGCCAAACGGGCGATCGGGATTGGGAGTGCGGCGAATTGAGATTGGAGAATAGAAGTAAGTAGGTTGGCGCAAATAAACTTTACCATGTAACAGAATATCAAGCTATCATAAACTTTGTAATTGCTTTCTTTCGGTTCGCGAAAGCTAAAGTTTCACTCACTGCGTCCAGGCCTGATGTATTTTCAAGCTTCATCTACTTAAAGTGAACCAATGACTAAAAACTATCCCATCAAAAATGGCAAAGTTGCTATCTTACTGCATGAGGGAATTATTGGTCCTTCCGGCAAAACAGGCTTAGCATTTTTGCGCTACAGCGAAGCACAAATTGTAGCAGTAATAGACCGCCAATGTGCAGGACAATCTTTACCTGAATTAACGGGCATTCGTCAACAAGTACCGATAGTTGCTTCCGTTGCAGAAGCACTGCAATTTGCACCGGATATTCTGCTAATTGGTATCGCTCCTTCCGGCGGTGTTTTGCCTGCGGAATGGCTACCAGAAATTAATCAAGCGGTAGCAGCAGGTTTGTCTGTTGTCAACGGTTTGCACGCGAAACTGGCACCTTTGATAACAGTTCCCTTAACCGAAAATCAATGGATTTGGGACGTGCGTCAGGAACCAAAATCTGTGGGTGCGATCGCCTCTGCCGCTGCCGCTAAATTAAGCTGTCGCCGCGTGTTAACTGTCGGCACAGATATGAGTGTTGGCAAAATGTCAACCAGTCTGGAACTCAACCGCATTTGCTTGCAGCGGGGTTTGCGTTCCAAATTTTTAGCAACCGGACAAACGGGTTTAATGATCGGAAATGAAGGCCTTCCTTTGGATGCAGTGCGAGTTGATTTCGCCGCTGGTGCTGTCGAACAAATGGCGATAAAATTGGGTGCTGAATGCGATATTTTGCACGTAGAAGGGCAAGGTTCGCTATTGCATCCGGGTTCGACGGCGACGCTGCCGCTGTTGCGGGGTTCGCAGCCAACTCACTTAATTTTAGCGCACCGAGCCGGACAAACTAGCATTCGCAATCACCCGCACGTATCGATTCCCAGGTTATCAAAGGTGGTTGAATTGTACGAAATGGTAGCTGCTGCTGCGGGTGCTTTTGCAAGGGGAAAAGTGAGCGCGATCGCCCTCAACACTCATCACTTAAATGAGGCAGATGCGCTGTTAGCAATAGCTGAAGTTCAAGCAGAAACGGGATTGGCTTGTACCGATCCGGTAAGGTTTGGCGCGGAGTTGTTGTTGGAGGCGATCGATAGTTTATCTGCTACAATAAATTACAACTAGCATATCGCTACAGAAAACTATGACACAATCACTTCAAGCAAAAACACTGACACTACGTGAGGTTAAAACAAAATTTAACTTGCAACTTGCAGAAGACGAGCAATTTTTCCCAGAGTGGATTGACGATTTACCAGAAATTACTGATGAAGAAAAGCGATATCTAGACAAAGTAAAAGCTGGCTATACTAACAGTGCTGAGTACCCCATGATAGAAGATACCGTAAAAATGGTGGTACTGGCTCCCTTGCTATTTTTAGCAGATTTTTACCTGACTCCCTTTCACATAGAGTCAGAAAAATCGGTGGAACTGGTTACAGTGGATGAAGATATACTGGTCAGAGGAAGCATTGATATTCTGCTTTTAATGGAATCTTTTTGGGTTGTGGCAATCGAAGCCAAGCGAACTCAATACTCCCTTGAGGCAGGACTTCCCCAGCTACTCTTTTATATGCTGAGTAACCCCAATCCAGACAGACCAACTTTTGGGCTGCTGACAAATGGCAGCAACTTCAGATTCCTTAAATTGATTAAACAAGACACTCCACAGTACGCTTTATCTTATGAGTTCGTAATCGATCGCGCCCAGGACTTTTACGAGGTATTCCGCATTTTTAAACGAATTGCTGCTGTAGTTACCAACTATAACTAATGACAGAAACTTCTTTTTCCTTACCCTCTGAATGCGCTATCCGCCCCGCCTCAGCTCAAGATATCAAATCAATTAAAAAGTTAGTTTGGAGCGCCCGACTCGATCCAACTCAGTTGCGCTGGCAGCAATTCTGGGTCATCGAATGCGAGGGAAAATTGGCAGCTTGCGGACAGTTGCGGAACTTTGCGGGCGCGCAAGAATTGGGCAGTTTGGTAGTGGCGAAAGATTGGCGCGATCGAGGTTTGGGAAGCTACCTCACAAAATATTTAATTCAACAAGCTACAGAACCGCTATATTTAGAATGTTTGGGAAAGCGACTCGCATCATTTTATACTCGCTTTGGCTTCGTAGAAGTTTCCGTACAAGAATTGCCACAGTCGCTTAAATTCAAGTTTGGTTTGTCTCAATTAGCTAAAACTTTATTCAAAATTCCCGTAACAATTATGCAGTATCAAGCAGGCTGTCTACAATTATGACTTTTATGAATTTAAGATTCTGAATTTATGAATGGATTTTAAGTTCGACCTGTTCAATAATTGGATAACAGGGTGCGATCGACCTGCAGCGATCAAAAACTCCTACCGCCTCCTGATATCTGCGTAAGTCTCGATCGCCTATTGTCTATGCCTAAATAGGTAGGTACAAATCAATATCGCATGGGGAGGGTGGGTGAGTTGCCAAGTTTACTTGCTTATATCACAGATCCGCTTACGGGCCGCCGATGGCGCACAGGGTGTCAGAAACCGGGTTTTTAGAGGTTTGGTGCGTAAGTTAGGACTAGATATTTATGGATATTCCGGATTGGGCGATCGAGACTGCGTAAATTCATAGTTCACTGTTCGCGGTAGTCCAGTTAGCTAAATTGGCACAGCAAGCAGCCTGATATTTAGGCAAAAACCTTTGAAAAATGGTTGTTTGCAGGTCTAGGAGTGTCATATGCCAGTACCAGACTCGGAAAGTGGACTGGCGATCGCCCCAAAGACCTTCGACTCCTGGCAAATTAGTAAATGTAAAGCAAGTGAGTCACAACCCAATCAAAACATAAAACCCAAAAATAAAACATCTTCACAGCGGTAGTAATGCGGAATCAGTCAATCTCTAATGTAGCTAACCACATCTACCCTTAAGGTAAATCCCACCAACTGCTCAACCACTAAATCCTTAATTCAATACCTCGGAATTACTGGATTTAGACTCCCCGCAACCGCTTCTCAAACCCCCTCAACATTTCAAAAATTCTTTGCTTTTTATCCTGATAAAACCACGGAAGGCAAGAACAATGAAATATGAAGGCAATCAATCTTAACCGAGGAAATGCAGCCTCTCAAATAGCATAAACCGACAATTACACATCCCCATATATTTTAACACAACAGGAGTAAATATCATGTTCAACGTAGTAAAAGCTTTCGGCTCGATTTTCTCTACCCAAGGATACAGCACAGCTAACAATATGCTTATCCAAAATTACGTCAACACCAATTTTAACTACTTCAACGAAGAAGCAGTCGTCGATGAATCGATTTACCCGAATCAAACAGGTCGCGTCCGCTTCCAAGGTAGCTGGTGGCCCGCACGGTGCGATCGCCAAATCACCCTCACACCGGGAGACACCGTTTATGTCATCGGCGTTGACAACATCACTCTGTTAGTTTCCCTCGCTCCTGCAGACTAAATCAGAGTATCAACAACCAGGAAATGCAACCTTTAAAATAGCATCAATAGGCGATTAAACTTCCATATATTTTAACACAAAAGGAGTCAACAAAATGTTTAACGTAGTAAAAGCTTTCGGTTCTATTTTTTCTCTTCACACCTACAGCACAGAAAAGAATATGTTAATCGACAACTACATCAACACCAATTTTAACTATTTCAACGAAGAAGCAGTCGTTGATGAATCGATTTACCCGAATCAAACAGGTCGCGTCCGCTTCCAAGGTAGCTGGTGGCCCGCACGGTGCGATAGCCAAATCACCCTCACACCGGGAGACACGGTTTATGTCATCGGCGTTGACAACATCACTCTGTTAGTTTCCCTCGCTCCCGCAGACTAAACTAGAAAGTAATCTCAACTTTTTCACTGTCTGAGCCCCGACTTATTCAAGAAGTCGGGGCTCAGACTATTCTGTTTTTTAGTGGCAATTTGGCGCTCGCTTCCACTCAACACCTGACGCAAGACATCAATATCTGTCTCAGTTTATTTACCAATAGAAATATGGCCGATCGCGCTACAATAAAATGGCATTTTTGAGAGCTTGTTTGTTGAGGCGATCGCCGAGTTGAGATTCGCTACTTTCTCGGGTGACTGCTGCTTTTTCTGATGCCTTAGCGATCGGCGGTAGTGGTTCGAGAAGTTGGGCTTGAGCTTCCTGAATTGAAGGGTAATTTTCAGCCCAGGATGAAATCGCTTCTGAAAGGACTTCGATCTCATCGGATAAGGGTTCAATTAGCTGGGCTAGTTCGGTTAATTGTTCGGCCCCGAAGAGCGATCGCTGCTGAGTTAATAGTTCGATAAACGAGTCGATATTTTGTTCGGGGAGTGACATCGATTCCCATTGAATCTTGTTAATTGTTTGCCGAACAAATTCGAGAGACAAATCTAATAATTGCGCGATCGTCTGTAAATTCATTCCAAACGCTATCATCCGACGAATGGCTTCTAACTTCGCCTGCCGCTCACCTTGTTCGAGTCCTTCTTCTAAACCTTCTTGCTTAACTTCCTGGTAAAATCGAGTTTGTCTGAGTTCGCTTAAATTCAACATGGCGGCAATTTCCTCGCGGCTTTTCTGGGGGAGTTTGTAGACGATAATTGTTTCGATGAGGTTAATTAAATCGCGTAGAACGGTTGGATCGGACAACTGTTGTCGGGCCATTGCGATCGACTGACGTGCTTGTTCTGCAGCTGTCTCTGCTGGCTCGATTACCAGTTTAACAACTTTGACTCCGAGCGATCGATCTGCGGCTTCTGGCAATTCATCGAGGTAAATCCGTTGGACGCGCTGGCTGGTTAAGAGTTCCTGAAATTGCAGCATCTGTTCGTGTTCGATGCGGCGATTGGGATAGATGACAACCACGCGCCAAGGATTGAGGGGTTTGTATTGTCGCAGATAGAGAAAGAGTTCGCCAAAGATGCGGTAGTACAAGTCGGCATCGGGTTGAAACTGAACTTCAGCTAAGTAAAATGGTTTTTCAGGTTCTTCGGTTTTGGGGAGAAATAAACCGTCGATGCGGAATGCGAGTTGTTTGATTTCGCGGGAGGTGAATTCATAGGCGGCGGCTTCGTCTGGAGGGCGATCGATCAGTTCAAAGAAGAAGCTGGGAAATTCCTGAAACAGGCTGTAGAAAATGGTGTCTGTTTTCATGAGTTGTCGAGGCGAATCGAAGATGGATACTATACCATGCCAAGATTGGTAAATGCGATCGCTCGATAGTTTGAGTAGCGATCGCATCCACTCATTTTTCAGATTTTCGCTTGTCGATTTCGGCAATCGGCAACGACAATTTTTTCTCAATCTCCTCGTTTAGCATTTAGCTTTTATCTATTTCACTCTCCTCATCTTTCTGCAACGCAGCCAAGATTTGAAAGCACAGCCGAAGCAGAAAGAGCAGAAATCCTGCTTGGGGATTGAGCCAGGTGGCAACACCCACTACAGTAAACTCGATTACTTTGAGCCATTTATTTTTGTTGGACTTAGACATTAGAATCACCTTTATTTAATGCTTAAATCCATTGGAACAATTAGAATTGAGAGTTATTTAAACTGACTTGACTGACTTAGGCTGATTTAATCTGACTTAGGCTGGCTTCGGGCAAAAAAAGTAGCTAAACTATCTGTGTACCGTTTGCTCGTTTGCTCGTAATGCCCTTTCCTCATGACTTCTTGACCGAAATCGCTCGCCCGAAAAAGCTGACTGACCTAGAGATAGCTGTTTTTTTGCTGCTATTTGGTCAAGATAAAAATAAGGTGCAAATTGCCATTGAGCTTGATACAACTGAAAGCGTTGTTAGTACGCGGCTAACAGGGGTTTACAAAAAGTTTGGAATCAACGATCCGGGTCCTGTTAAAGAAAGGGAGTTACGGCGCTATTTAGAGGATCTCCAGAAACGTAAACCAGCGAGTTCACTGTCAAATCTGCCTGCGGAGAGCGTCAAAGATCCTGTTGATGCGTTGGTTCAGCAGGTACGATCGCGCCTCCATGATGACATCCAACGCTTACATGGCACGATGCCACTGGGGATTGATCGTTGGGTGCCATTGGGTGACTTGTTTGTGGATGTCAATATTCTGGAGGAACTCAGCAGTAGTCGTAAATCGGAATTGGATGACTTGTGGCAGCACTTCCGCCAAAATCCCAGCTACCGCAGTTTGGATCGCATTGGTTTGGGCAAAGAGCTAAAACGGTTATCAGGTTTAGAGGTGCTGGCAAAGAATGCGAACCTGATGGTAGTGGGCAAACCGGGTTCGGGAAAGACCACGTATTTGCAGCGAGTGGTGATGGAGTGCAATGCAGGAAATTTACAAGTGCACCTGATTCCCGTATTGATTAAACTGCGAGAGTTTGTGGACGATGGGCGTGAGGTTGCCTACTCGCTAGAGCGTTATCTAGAGCGGTGCTGGCGGTTATCGGATGCAAAAACTCAATTGGTACTCGATCAAGGTCGGGCGCTGGTGTTGCTGGATGGGTTGGATGAGGTGACGGGAGAAGATGGGAAGAACATCGCCAAGGAAATCAAGCGGTTTGCTCGTGCCTATCCGCAGGTGCAGGTAATTGTGACCTGTCGAACGCAGAGTCAGGAATCGCGGTTTGAGCGGTTTGATTATGTGGAGGTGGCGGATTTTAATGAAACGCAGGCGCGGGCTTTTGCCCAACATTGGTATAAGGCGGTGATGGGGGATGAGTCGGGGGGACTGGCAAAAGCCGAGGAGTTTCTGGGGCTGCTCTTTTTGGAGGAGAATAAGCCGATTCGGGAGTTAGCAATTACGCCGATTTTGCTGAGTTTGACTTGTGCGGTGTTTCACCAGACCGGGAAGTTTTACTCGAAGCGTTCCAAGCTTTATGAAGAGGGGTTGGAGTTGCTGCTGGACCAGTGGGACAAGTCGCGGGAGATTGAGCGGGATGAGATTTATCACGAGTTGTCGGTAGAGCAGAAGCTGGAGTTATTGAGCCATTTGGCGGTGAAGAAGTTTGAGCAAAAGCAATATGTGCTATTTGAGCAGGTGGAGATTGAAGAGTATATTGCGGAGTTTTTGGCGATTGGGCAGCGGGATAGTCGGGCGGTGTTGAGGGCGATGGAAGCGCAGCATGGATTGTTGATTGAGCGATCTCAAAAAATATGGTCTTTTTCGCATCTAACTTTTCAAGAATATTGTACTGCTTACTCCTTTGCAAAGATTCACAGTCGTGACTCAGAAGACAAAGCAACATTGCAAGCACTAGCTCATCATGTTAATGAGAATCAATGGAAAGAAGTATTTTTTTTGACTACCGAAATGTTGGATGATGCCAGTATTCTAATATTGAACATGGAATCAGCAGTCCATAAATTGAGCGCCGTTGGTAAACTTACGGCTTGGTTGGACTGGGCACATTCCTCAACAAATAAGGCAACAGGAAAATTTAAACCGGTTATAAAAAGATTGATAGCTATGTACATTGCTTGTCCATTGTCTCCTGATTGTATCCATAATATGGCTCTCGACAAGTGTATGGATTACCTTTCAAGTTTGATAAAGAAGATAGAGCCTTCTGACGAAATAAATGAGGTGTTGAGCAAGTTAGACACCCTATGTGGCAGCCGTTCTCGTCCTAATTATAAAGTTATTTATTTAGCTCAAGAACTTGTACCTCTTATTCATCATTTAGAAATTTTCAGTGCGGTGGATTTTGAAAAATTAACTATAGAACTTCAACTCTTAGAAACTCAAACTACAAAAAATGAGATAATTTATGACAAAGAATCACACAATGTACTTCAATCTTTTGTAGAGCGGGTTTTACAAGTATGGGCTGAAAGTTTAAGTCTTCAGCAAGAATGGGAATCAATGTTGAGAACCGAAGCTGAATTATTGAATTATCTCTATGCAAACGAAATGGTAATAGCTTGTAAAGAAAGGGCAGTAAAAATTTCGATAAAAACATGGGAATCAGTTCTTGAGAGAATGTTACTACCGAGCGCGGAAATCGAAAAACGTAAACGTGAAAAAGCAGAGTAGGGCAATTCGCTATAAATCCTGTCTTATCTAATTTCGGCAGGGATTATTTGAATAAACCGTGCCTTGAGTATGCTTAAATAAGTTGAGACACATACTAGCCATATTGAACCCAGTGAATTTTCAATCAGTCATTGCAACTTTGAATCAATTCTGGAGCGATCGAGGATGCCTGATCGCCCAATCCTACGACACAGAAAAAGGTGCAGGAACCATGAATCCCCACACCTTTCTCAGAGCAATCGGCCCTGAACCTTGGTCTGTCGCCTACATCGAACCCTGTCGCCGCCCCACAGACGGACGCTACGGCGAAAATCCCAACCGCTTCCAACATTACTATCAATATCAAGTTTTAATTAAACCCTCTCCTCCCAACATCCAAGACATCTATTTAGACTCCCTCAGAGCATTAGGAATTCGCCCAGAAGACCACGACATTCGTTTCGTAGAAGACAACTGGGAATCGCCCACCCTCGGAGCTTGGGGGGTCGGCTGGGAAGTCTGGCTCGATGGCATGGAAATCACCCAATTTACCTACTTTCAACAGTGCGGTAGCATTGACTGTCGCCCCGTCTCGATTGAAATTACCTACGGACTAGAACGCCTAGCAATGTATCTCCAAGAAGTCGATGCTATGACGAAAATTCAGTGGAAAGATGGCATAACTTACGGCGACGTTCACCTGCAAGGAGAAATAGAACAGTGTACTTATAACTTTGAAGCTTCCAATCCAGAATTGCTGTTTACTCTATTTGGATTGTACGAACAAGAAGCCGAACAACTGACAAAAAAAGGATTGGTTTTGCCTAGTCTTGATTATGTGCTAAAATGTTCTCACACTTTCAATTTACTCGATGCTAGAGGTGTGATTTCGGTAACGGAAAGAACTCGGTATATCACCAAAATTCGCAATTTGGCGCGGCGAGTGGCTCAGCTTTATTTGGAACAGCGCGAAAAGCTGGGTTTTCCTTTAGAAAAAGCTGTAAAAGTTTGAGTTTGAGTTGGAGTGTGGGGCGGGCATCTTGCCTGCCTTAAGAACGGGTAAGATGCCCGTTCCATAAAGAGTGAGTTGGATTGTGGGGCGGGCATCTTCCCTGCCTTAATAACGGGCAAGATGCCCGTTCCACGAAGGTCATATTTTTAATTAATTAAATGCCTAATTATTCAGACAATAATACAGAAACCAATCCTCAACTGCGAATTGACGGTGTAAGCTTGAAAACACCGATCGCCTCCAGTTACTTGTTGGAAAATATATCGTTTCAGGTACACAAGGGATCTCGCGTGGCAATTGTTGGCCCTTCAGGTGCCGGCAAAACAACGCTGTTGCGACTGCTAAATCGGCTCAGCAGTCCCACCAGCGGCTCGATTTATCTGGAAAATACAGAATATCGCCAAATACCTGCGATCGAACTCCGCAAACAAATCACCCTCATCCTGCAAGAATCCAAGCTTTTGGGAATGTCGGTGCGAGAAGCATTGGCTTATCCTTTGAAGCTGCGGGGCGTGACTTCATCAAACATTGCTGAGAGAATTAGCGGGGCGATCGAACAACTGCACATACCCCAAGAATGGCTCGATCGCACCGAATTGCAGCTTTCCACAGGCCAAAAACAGCTCGTGGCGATCGCCCGCGGCATCATCCTGCAACCAAAAATCTTGCTTTTAGACGAGCCCACATCCGCCCTAGACGCAGGAAAAGCCGCCCACCTTTTGCAAGTATTGACACAGCTAACAAACGGCCAAACCACAATTTTAATGGTAAACCATCAATTAGAATTAGCCGAGCAATTTAGCACGCGAATTCTGCATTTACAGCGCGGAAAGCTCATCGGGGACTCGCCCTCTCATCAAATAAATTGGGCGCAACTGCGGCAAAATTTAATCCAAGCAGAAGCAGAAGCTCAACAAGAATGGTGAATAAGCTAAAAAACATTTAGTTGGCAGTTTGAAAACTCTTAAAATTATCGTGGGGTGGGCATCCTGCCCGCCCCAAAGATGCAGCGCACTCCGCGCCCTACAGCATCAATGAGCTCCCCCAGCACCCGCACCCGCTTTCACCTTTTTAAAACCCAAAATAGCAATCCCACTTAACAGCAAAGCAAGTCCCACAAAGTAAAAACAATCATTAAAAGCCATTACATAAGCTTCACGGCGCACAATATTATCAATTGCTTTAATGGCTTGGTCTTTTGCCACGCTTAAATCTGAACCGCGACTCACAAAATACTGAGTCATTTGATTGATTCGCTCCTGCGTTGCCGGATTGTACAAAGAAACAGATTCCGCCAATCGATTCGAGTGAAATTGCTCGCGTTGCGTAACCAAAGTTCCTAACGCCGCAATCCCCATCGAACCTCCCATATTTCGCATCATATTAAACAAACCAGAAGCAGAACCAGCCTCGTGTTTCTCCATACCAGCAGTGGCAATAGTTGACAGCGGCACCATAATTAAAGGCTGCCCCATTGCCCTTACTAATTGCGACCAACGTAACTGATCGATACCCGTATCATGAGTCATACTGGCATTCATAAAACAACTCACCGCAAACAAACTCACACCTATGCCAATCATCAGCCGCATATCCATTCGCTGCATCAACTTCGGCACCATAGGCACGATGAATAACTGCGGCACCCCACCCCACATAATCACCTCGCCAATTTGCATGGCATTGTACTGCTGAATCTGACCTAAATACAGCGGCAAAATAAACACTGAACCGTACAATCCTACTCCCAAGGATACATTGACAATAGTAGCTAAACCGAAATTGCGGCGAGTCAGCAATCGCAAGTTAATAAACGGTCGTTTGCGAGTTAGTTCAATCCAGAAAAAAGCGCTGATAAATATTGCGGCAACTATGCTAAGACGGACAATAAAATCCGAACTCAACCAGTCCTTGCGGCTTCCTTCTTCTAACACGACTTGCAGGGAACCCAAGCCGATCGCCATCGAGATAATTCCCCACCAGTCGCCCTCTTGTAGCAGTTCGAGTTTCAGCGGTGTGGGGGCAACGGCGTACCACACAGCAGCTAGCAGCATCAGCCCTGGAATTAAATTTAAATAAAAGACATATTGCCAGCCGTAATTCTCAGTCAGCCACCCTCCCAATGTCGGCCCGATGGATGGTGCAAAAGTAGCTGTCATTGCAAACATCGCCATACCGATTGGCTGCTTTTTGGGCGGCAAATTAGTCAGCAAAAATGTAAAAGACATCGGAATTAAAACGCCGCCTGACAATCCCTGCAAAGCCCGAAATACAATCATTGAATTCAAATTCCACGCCCAAGCGCAGCACATGGAAAAGAAGACAAAGAAAGCGGCATTTACCAAGATGTAGCGACGGAAAGAAAACACCTGCGACAGCCAACCAGTCAGCGGAATTACTACAATTTCTGCGACTAGATACGCGGTGGAAATCCAAGAACCTTCTTCTAAGGTTGCGCCTAAAGCTGCTTGAATATCTCTGAGAGATGCGTTGGTGATTTGGATGTCCAAAACCGCCATGAAAGCGCCGAGAATTGTTCCCATGACGCCGATCCAGGTTTTTAAGGGAACGCGATCGCTCTGCTGTGGAATTGCACTTGTATTTGCCATTGGTTTAACCTCTGGTTGCGTAATTAATTTGGATGTTTTAACCGCAGAGGGCCCAGAGGGCGCAGAGAAATAGAAGAGAGGAGTTTACAAATTGTTGAGGATTGCTAGAAATACAGTCAGATATTAGCTTTGGGAATCTTGTTTAATGTTGGCATTTGTGATTTGACGCTAAATCGCTAGTGCGGAATTAAACCCATTTTTTGATACAGTGGTCGGATTAAGTTTTTTAAAGCTGGCAACTGTTTGGTAAAAACTATGGAGCCTAAAACACAAATTATACCTCCAATGATGACTGTATTGGGAGCGCCGATATAATTTGCCAATCCGCCGGCAACTAAATTCCCAAACGGTGTCACTCCAAAAAATGCCATCGTGTATATGCTCATTACTCTTCCGCGTTTGTCGTCTTCCACAATTGTTTGCAAAAATGTGTTTCCTCCTGCAAATTGGATAATGAAACCAAAGCCAACGAACAACATCATGATTAATGACAGCCACAAGACGCGGGACAAACCAAAACCTATCAGTCCAAATCCCATAATTGCAGGTGAAATCGCAATCCATTTGCCGAGGCCAACTATACTTTTGCGCGAAATCAAATAAATCGCCCCCCCAAAGGCTCCAACTCCGGAAGCAGCCATCAAAAAGCCCAGAGTTTGGGCATCGCCGTGCAGGAGTTTGGTGGCAAAAATTGGGACTAAAACTGTGTGGGACATTCCGGCTAAACTGACTAATGCTAATAGCAGTAAAATTGCTCGAATCGGGGGAAACCCGAAGGCATAAACGAATCCTTCTTTTAATCTTTGTAAGGGTTTGGTATTAGTTGCTGCAATTTTACGGGGTTTGATTTGCATCGCTAATAAGCCTGCAATTACAGCAATGTAGCTGAGTCCGTCAATAAGAAAGCAATAACTTGCGCCGACTGTAGCTATCAGCAAACCTGCCATTGCTGGGCCGATTAGTCTGGCTGCATTGAACATCGAAGCATTAATGGCGATCGCATTTGCTAAATTTTCTTTCTTTTCTACAAGTTCCGGTACAAAAGCTTGCCGTGCCGGCGCGTCAAAGGCATTAATTGCGCCTTGAAAGAAACTCAGTACCAGGATCTGCCAAATGTTCACCACTCCTGTTAGCGCTAAAAATGCTAGGGCTAAGGATTGAACCATCGCTAATATTTGAGTGGCAATTAGGACTCGGTGGCGGTTCCAGCGATCGATTAAAACTCCTGCAAAAGGCAGTAAAATTAATGTGGGGATTTGACTTGTAAATCCCACCACGCCGAGCATCCAAGGTGAATCGCTCAAATTGTAGACAAGCCAAACAGTAGCGACTTGTGTCATCCAATTGCCAATCAGGGAGATGCCTTGTCCTGCAAAAAACAGGCGATAATTTCTCGATCGCAGTGCTGGAGGAATTTGTATTGTTTTGATTTTTGCTAGTAGATTCATGCGTGATTACGGCTAGAGCAATCCTATTTGATTGGTAAACATCTTGTAGGGGTAGCGCCCCTGGGCTTACCCCTAATTAGCGAAGGGCAACCATCGGGGGACTGCCCCTAGACTCATTATTACGAATCATTGAGAATTGCGATATGAGCCGAAGGTTCTATTTTACAACTCCCGAAAACCCGGATTTGAGTAGTGTAAAATTTTTCGCACACTGAAAAAAGATCGCCACAGTTAAATTTAACTGTGGCGATCGCTTGGCTAACGAGAAATTACTTCCCCGAACTCTTGCCTCAATTAATGCTCAACAGCCAAGTACCGAGGTAACGCAGCAAGGGAACGTCTCCGGGGGTGCGGATGCGGACGTTGAAATGGTACATTCCGCCCGGAGATGGGTTTCTGACGTTGGAGAGTACAACCTCAACATTGTTGCCTGCAGGAATTGGTTCTTTGGGATAAATTTCTATGAATCGATTTTCTTTGTCCCAGATTACTTCTTGCAATTCTATTGTTTTGTCTTTGACGCGCACTTTAATGTCTTTTTGGTCGAACTCGCCTTTGTAGTAGTCTGGATAGGATATGTTCAGTTGGGCGATCGCCAAACTTACTTTCTTGGAAGGAATTCGCAGCCGATATCTGTCGCCACTCATCCCGGCTGTACCGTAATCCAAGCGATAGCTTAATTGATTGGCGCGATCGGGGCCGCCGAAAATCGTGAATCCTGGCATGGACTGGGCTAAACTGATGGCGGGTAATCCAGCCACCAAGCAACCTGTAACCGCTAGTGCTGAAAATAATCGTCGCATAACAACTCCTCTAATTAAACTCTTGGTGAACCTTAAATATTGCTCGCCCGAAATTTGCGATCGTGCCTACAATATATCGAATGTCTCAGCAATTTGATGAGGGCGAGCGACCGCCGGCTGAGGTCACTTTTTTTTGCGTAATTTTTGCGTAATACTGATAACAGACATTCAAACTACAGAATTAGGCGACATAAAATTATATCATAATCGGTGGCAAACTTAACAATATAGCGAATTTGAATGTATAAGATAAGTTAAAGATACGGGTCGAATTTGGGCGATCGGCTTTAGTATCAACGAGAGAAGTTTAGGGGAACGGCTGCTTCAATGTAAAGCAAGGCATCGGGCGATTAAAAATCGCACTTCAAGAAACCTGCGGAGGCAGGTTTTGTGTGTGTAGGCGCGGTTTCAACCGCCCTGGGAAGGCTTAAATAAGGAGAGTTCATGAAATTAGCGATCGCAAAAGAAATAGCAGCAGGGGAACGCCGGGTGGCTTTAGTACCCGACGCTGTAGCCCGATTAGTCAAACAGGGCGTCGAAGTTTGGGTTGAGGCCGGTGCGGGGGCAAAATCCTTTTTCTCGGATCTTGCTTACGAAGAAGCGGGAGCTCAGGTTGTCGCCGATACCGCTAGGCTGTGGGGCGAAGCCGATGTCGTCGTGAAAATCGGGGCCCTGCAAGAATCAGAAGTTCCTCAACTTCGAGAAGGAGGAGTTTTCATCGGATTTTTGAATCCTCTGGGAGATCCAGCTTTAGTGCAGCGTTTAGCCGATCGCAAAGTAACGGCCTTCAGCATGGAAATGATCCCGCGCACCAGCCGCGCTCAAAGCATGGATGCGCTGTCATCTCAGGGTAACGTCGCCGGTTACAAAGCGGTACTGATCGCAGCCGCAGCTTTGCCAAAGTATTTTCCGATGCTGACAACGGCGGCGGGTACAATTCGCCCTGCGAAAGTATTGGTAATGGGTGTGGGCGTTGCTGGCTTGCAGGCGATCGCCACGGCGCGCCGCTTGGGTGCGGTAGTCGAAGCCTTCGACATCCGCCCGGAAACAAAAGAACAAGTGCAAAGTTTGGGCGCTAAATTCCTTGATGTCGAACTCAAGGAAGAAACCGTCGCCGCCGGAGGTTACGCTAAAGAATTATCAGAAGCCGCCAAAGAATACACCCGCCAAGTGCTCACCCAACACGTCAGCGCTTCCGATGCAGTTATTACAACGGCTCAGGTTCCTGGCAGAAAAGCACCTATTTTAGTTACTAGAGAAATGGTTTCTCAAATGAAGCCCGGATCGGTAATTGTTGACCTCGCGGCGGAACAAGGCGGCAATTGCGAATGTTCTGAAGCGGGGAAAGATGTTGAATGGAACGGCGTTAATGTCATCGGCCCGATTAATGTGCCCTCGTCGATGCCCGTACACGCTAGCGAAACTTACTCGAAGAATATCTCGGCTTTACTTCAGTTGATGGTGAAAGATAAGGAACTCAATTTGAATTTTGAAGACGATATCATTGCTGGTGCTTGCGTCGCCCGCGATGGTGAGATTAGCAATCAGCGAGTTCGCGATGCTTTGGCAGCTCAGGCTTCAGCCGTAAGTTAGATTCTGTCTGTCGTTATGACGCAAAGTCCGGCAAGGGTTGAAATCCCTGCCTCAAAGCTAAAGTCCTCTTAAGAGGACTGAAGAACTGATTAAATATCTCCAAAAAAGGCTTTTTTTGTTTGGTGACTAGGGTCAGATCCCCCCTAGCCCCCCTTAAGAAGGGGGGAACAAGAAGTATTCAAAGTCTCCCTTCTTAAGGGGGATTTAGGGGGATCGAGACTCGGCAACAAACGAGAGATCTAAAGGACTTTAGCGTTAATTTCACACCAATTACCAATTACCAATTACCAATTGTCATGGCAGAAGGATTGATTGCAGGTTTAGTGGTGTTTACTCTGGCGTCGTTTGTGGGATTTGAAGTAATTAATAAAGTCCCGCCGACGCTGCACACACCTTTGATGTCGGGTTCCAATGCGATTTCGGGAATTGCGGTTTTAGGTGCAATTCTGATTTCTGGCCAAGGCAATGTGACTGTTACTTCGATTTTGGGGACGATCGCGATCGCCCTGGCCACAATTAACGTTGTCGGCGGTTTCTTAGTAACCGATCGAATGCTGCAAATGTTCAAGAAAAAAGAGGTTAAAGCGTGAGCGATTTTCTGCCCAGTGGCATTCAACTAGGTTATTTAGTTGCCGCATCTTTGTTTATTATCGGTTTGAAACAGTTGGGTTCCCCTGCAACTGCCCGTCAAGGTAATGTGTTAGCTGCGATCGGGATGTTAATTGCGATCGTCGGTACGTTGCTGGAAAAGCAAGTAGTCAGCTACGAATTGATTGCTGTCGGAATTATCGTCGGTTCCATTTTGGGAACAATTATGGCGAATACTGTGGCGATGACGGATATGCCGCAGATGGTGGGTTTGCTTAACGGTTTCGGGGGCGCGGCTTCTGCACTCGTTGCTGTGGGTGAATTCTGGCGCTATCTCAGCATCCCGGAATCGCCAACTCCAGACGCGACAATCACGATCCTTTTGGGTGTGTTGATTGGCGGAATTACTTTCACTGGTAGCCTTGTGGCGTTTGCGAAACTGCAAGAATTGCTACCGGGTGCGCCGATGACGTTTCCGCTGCAACAGCCGTTTAATGCCATGCTGGCGATCGCACTTTTAGCCGGCAGCGGTTATATGCTGTTTAACCCGGAGAATGTGCCGGTATTCCTGGCTTTGGTGGCGATTTCCAATATTCTGGGAATCATGTTTGTGCTACCGATTGGGGGCGGCGATATGCCGGTGGTAGTGTCGCTGCTTAACTCTTATTCGGGGATTGCGGCGAGTGTGGCTGGGTTCATTTTGATGAACAATATGCTGATTATCGCCGGTGCATTGGTGGGCGCGTCGGGGATTATTTTGACGCAAATCATGTGCAAGGCGATGAATCGATCCTTGGGTAGTGTGCTGTTTAGCGCGTTTGGTAGCGGTGGCGGTAGTGCTGGGGCTGCTGCTGGGGCTGCTGGTGCGATCGATAAAACTGTTCGCAGCATCAATCTCGAAGAAAGTGCGATGATGTTGGGTTATGCGCGATCGGTTGTGATTATTCCGGGTTACGGAATGGCTGTAGCGCAAGCACAGCACGCGGTGCGCGAGTTAGCCGACGGTTTGGAAAAAATGGGTGTTGACGTGAAATACGCGATTCACCCGGTGGCTGGGCGGATGCCGGGGCACATGAATGTGCTGCTGGCGGAAGCAAACGTGCCTTATCCGCAGTTGTACGATATGGACGATATCAATCCGCAGTTTGACGAAACTGATGTGGCTTTGGTAATCGGGGCTAACGATGTAGTGAATCCGGCGGCGCGTCACGATACGGCGAGCCCGATTTACGGGATGCCGATTTTGGAGGTTGATAAGGCCAAGCATACGATCGTGATTAAGCGCGGGATGAGTGCTGGTTTTTCGGGTGTTGATAACGAATTGTTTTACAAGGATAAGACGATGATGTTGTTTGGTAGCGCTAAGGATGTGGTTGCCAAATTGGTTTCTGAGGTGAAGCAGTTGTAGGATTTTGCAACCGCAGATTAAGGCAGATTAACGCGGATGATTAAACCCGGTTTCTTGTAGAAACCGGGTTTTTGTTGGGGTTTTGTTTTGATATCAATATTCTTCTGTCTCAAGCGAGAGGGACTTCGTTTGACTCTTAAGCGATTGAAATCGCCGAGTCTTATAAGCTAATAGTTTGTATGCAGCCGATTCTTGACTTCCGAAGGATCGGCTGTCTCAAAAAATAGTTCCAACGCTTCGATGAGATTTCGTCGGGCTTCTTCTATATTGTCACCTTGGCTGGCAATATCAAGTTCTGGGCAAAGGGATATATATCCGTCACCTTCTCGTTCAATAATTGCTGTAAACTTTTGTGTTGACTTCATAGGAGATTGGGTTGTAGGATGTATAGATGGTTGTAGTGGCTAAATAATTGAATAAGTATGCTCAAGAAATCAGATATATACAGGCTTGTACATGATTACATTGAAGTTGATTATGATGGGGATATGCGTGACTTTTCTTACCAAAAACTCCGCGAGTTTTATCCTTACTGCTGCGACTTGGAGATTAACGTAGAAGATCATATATATGGCACTACAAGAGAAACGTTCATGCGCATACTTGAAGAGGCAAGCCCGCTAGATCAAGCTAAAATTATAAAAGGCGTATTCAAAAAGTATCCTCTTTCATACTTTGAGGAAACAGATAGAGAGACAAAGCAATTAATTTACGACGAGTATCAAGAAATCATAGCAAGACTACAATGTTCAGTGCAGGGTGTTAGCAATGAGGCAAAAAACCTGATATTCGCGGCAAATGGACCTAAGCATGAAATTGTCTTAGGTGATGCAATCAGGAATGAGATTAAGATTGTCAAAAATCAAGAATACTGTCTCATATATGATAGACCACTTTTGGAAAAAGGGCTTCTATGGGAAGAGTTAGTAGACTGGTGGCGAGACGAAGAAGAACTACATAATCTGACACGTACTGACCAGCGTAATCACCTGTTCCATCGACTCAAAATTTCTCTGGGGGACAATCACCCAGAAAAGATTTTACTTGACACGTACTACAGCTATTTTTGGGAAAAATTGAAAGAAAAACTACCAGCACTAATTCCTCAAGTGTACTTGCATTATGACCCCTATACATCGAAACAGCTCAAAGATGAAAAACGATTAAGCCGAGAAAGAATGGATTTCCTGCTTCTTCTTCCTTACCGAAAGAATATTGTAATTGAAATAGATGGGAAGCAACACTATTCCGAAAATGGCAAAGCCAGCCCTAAACTCTATGCAGAAATGGTTGCAGAAGATAGACGCTTAAGACTTGCAGGCTATGAATTATACAGGTTTGGTGGTTATGAGTTTTTGGATGATGCAAAGGCAAAACGAACTGTGGAAAACTTCTTTGACGACCTATTTAAGTTACACTCCATTATCTAGGCATTAAAAAAGCTCCCGCAGTGTGCTCCGGTCATGCTTGTATCGGCACTCGGATACCAGTTTGGTCATTGGTGTGCTAGCCTTCTGGATGCAAATAATGTGCGAATTTTGCAAGAATTTCCTCATTTGAGTACACCAGATTTGGCGAAGGCTTGGGCTTCTGCTGAGGCACACCCAGAGGAGATTGAAACTGCGCTCGCTAGAAACGCGGAAGCCTAAAACATGGCGCGAATTTGCTATAATCTAACTAATATCAAATCCGAGCGATCGCACTTATGACTATACAAGAATTAGAAACTCAAATCTCAACATTAAATGCGGTTGATAAAGCTAAACTAATCAGCATTCTAACTCAAACTTTAACCAACGGTTCTCTAGGCATTAAAAAAACTCCTGGTGTGTGCGGAGGCGATGCTTGTATCGGTAATACTCGCATACCAGTTTGGTCACTGGTGTGCGATCGACGTTTAGGTGCTTCCGATGGTATCATCCTAGAATCCTTTCCCGATCTAACCGCCGCTGACTTGGTAAATGCGTGGGCTTATGCTGATGCTTACCCAGAGGAAATTGAACAGGCAATTAGAGAAAACGATGAAGTTATGGAAGAAAGCGAGGTTTATTAAAAGTTGGCACGTTTTTACACAGATGAAAACTTCCCGCTAGCAGTGGTAGAATTACTGCGGGCTTTGGGTCATGATGTATTAACAGCGAGGGAAGCAGGGAATGCAAATCTTCAAATTCCTGACGAAGATGTGTTAGCTTTTGCTGCGAGCAATTCCCGAACAGTTTTAACGCGCAATCGCCGTCATTTCATGCGATTACACATTCAAAACTCTGACCATAGTGGTATTGTTGTTTGCACGGAAGACCCAAATTTTGAAAGGCTGGCGACGCGAATTAATGATGCTATTTCTACGGTCGATACTTTGAACGGTAAATTGATTCGAGTTAACCGTCCTTCGACATGAAAAAAAGCAGCTCCCCCAAACCCATCCTACAAATCTTATAATTAAATCCCCCATTGCTCCCAAGATTAGGTAAAATTATTGGCGTGTCTGAGGATAAACTATATGCGCTGGGTTCGATATATTGCGATCGCGATCGTCAATGGTTTCGGTGTCGTCATCGGTATTATTTGGATTGCAGTCCCCACAACAGTGGCTCAACCTTCCCTAAACTACCAACTCGCACTCTCTGCGCGACAGTCAGAGGGCGAAACTCCGCAATCCCTCCCCGAACTCTACAAATTGCGCGATCGCCTGAAAGTACAATTAGATAACCTTGCGAAAACTCCCGACAGCACCCCGTTTCCGGCAGAACTTTGGAAGTCAGCAATCCACCGCCAGCAATCTCAAACTCTGACGCAGCAACTTCAAAACGTTCAGAGTCAGATTCAAATAGAAGAAAGAGCCAAATATAATTGGGATGATGCTGCTAAATTAGCCGCCCAAGCAGTCTTAATTGGACGCACTTCTAATCCTTCTTCTGCTACTTGGGAACAGTCCCAGCGGCTGTGGGAGTTGGCTATCAATACGTTGCGACTCATTCCTCACGATTCTTTTTTGGCCGATGGGGCGATCGACAAAACCATCGAATATCAAGGAAATCTCAGTGTCGCTACCTATGAAATGCAAGTTGCACGTTCTGTGGAGAAAGTTAGAGCCGAGGAAGAAGAGATAAGAGAGCGAGCCCGCAAAGAGCAAGAGAAAAAAGAATTTGCTCGTCGAGAAATAGAGAGAAAAGAGCAAGAAAAAAAAGACCGGGCTCGAAAAGAACTAGAAAGACAAGAATTCCAAAGGCAAGAATTAGCCAGGAAAGAGCTGGAAAGGCAAGAATTAGCCCGTAAAGAACTTGAAAGGCAAGAGTTGGAAAAGCAAGAATTAGCCCGTAAAGAACTTGAAAGGCAAGAATTCCAAAGGCAAGAGTTAGCCAGGAAAGAAGTTGAAAGGCAAGAAGCAGCCAGAAAAGAACTGGAAGGGCAAGAACTTGAAAAGCAAGAGTTAGCCCGACAAGAACTGGAAAGACAAGAACTTGAAAGGCAAGAGTTAGCCCGACAAGAACTGGAAAGACAAGAACTTGAAAGGCAAGAACTAGAGAGAAATCAACAAGCAACTTCTCAACCAACTCCTGAATCAACTGCAACACCAACTCCCGCCCCAGTTACACCCGCCGCGTCGTCGCCGAACTTTTTCTTTGCGGGAGATACTAACAGAGATGGCCAAATTAACGAGCAAGACGAAGCCGGAAAAGAACAATGGTCTTTGTCGAAGGGCGCGCTAATTTTATTTAACGATCGCAATAACGATCGCGGCAAGATACCGACTTGGAAACAAACCAAAGTTAGCGCTCCCCGCCGTGCAGCAATGCTTTCTCAAGTTAACTTAACACTGTCTGAAAACTTCAAAACCTCTCAGTTATTTATCACGGCTGACAGCATAGCTAGCCCTCACATCAGAGTTTTCCAGAAGACGGGCGACGGCTGGCAACCTGTAGATATATCCGGTGCTAAACCTCTTATTTTTAGCACGAATATTGTTTTAGGTGTCGAAGCCAAACAATTTGCCGATCGCAATTGGAACGGCACTGTAAATCTCAAAGCAACTGCCCAAAACAACGGTCAAAAAATCGCCTCCACAACAATCCAAATGGGCGTTAGTCCTTGGATGATAGCGCCAAATACAGCACCAGTAACCGAAGTTCAAGTCAGCGACAGAGGCTCGGTAAACAGCGAATTTATCTCGCAATTAAAAGAAGCAGTAGAACCCACGGGCGCTCAAGTAAAAATTCTCCAGGGCGATCGCACTTGGATGCAAGATACCCAGAAAAACGGCTACGTTCAATTGCCAGAAAAATCGGATCTACGCCTGTTTAATGTAGCCCTAAAAAGCAATAGCGATTCAGAGAAAAACCCGCCTCTTAAATCAACTCAAGACCGGGATTTGAAAGTAGTTAAAATTGGCAATCCTCGTTCTTTAGACCCTGTAAGTCAGTGGTCTGAGGGCTACGGCAATTTGCAGGTGACACCGCCGATTCCCGGACACCCAATGGGTCGAGTTTATTACGGGAATTCGGGAAATGCTAGTTTTAATCCAGAGGTACTTGATTTTATTCAAGCTCAGCGAATTCAAGGGCCACCAGTGGATCTTGATACTTCTTGGCTTTTGACTCGCCAAGTCGATGAAATTATCAATTTTATTCCCACTCAAACTCCCGGACAATATGTAATGGCGATCGCCAGTCCCGAAGCCGGAGTTAAGCTGTTGGAAGAATTGCAGGGAAGAGGTTACGGCGATGTGACGGTCAATCGCGGTTTGAGCACTCAAACAACTGTCAGCGCCGCTTTGCAAAATCGCGCTTTAATTCAACACAATCTCTATTTGCAAAATCAGAAACTTAATCCGATTATAGAGAAGCTGAAAAGAGAATTTTTACTCCGAGACGACCAAATTATTCAAGTTCCGGTGATGTTTGGCTACAGCGGCTATGCTTGGTGGCCTAATATGGTCAATTCGGTGCCAGTTAACGGCAAGTTGTTAGTTTCAAATCCGCGCGGGCCAATGATTGAGGGTGTAGATTACACTCAGGAAAGATTGCGCCAACTGCTGCTTCCTGCTGGCGTCAGCGTTAGTTTTCTGGATGACAGATATTATCAAGAATTGAAAGGAAACGTGCAGTCGGCGACGAATACTGTGAGGAAGCCTGAAGATCGGCCTTTTTGGCAGTCTTTGCCTAATAATTGAACCCAGCAGTAATTTGCGATCGCAATTTGTACTCAATATTTACGGAAAATGGGTAAATTGCGATCGCCGCAGCCGATAGATTTCTCGCTCGACAGGGACGGCATTTTGTCAAGGGCCTTGCCGTATTGGTGCAGTGCAGGCGATCGCACCAGTAACGTAAAATGTCTAAAAGCGGTCTTTGTAAAATAAATTTAGCCCCATGAGCGACGAACAGGAAAAAAAACAAATTTTTACTCAGCAACCGGAAACAATTTCCACTGCTAGCGATGAGTTAGATCGCAGTGAAATTGACAGGACAGATTCAACTTCCGCATCAGCAGAAACTCCCGCCGAAATTGCCGCGCCCGAAGATATTTCAGCCCCAATCGATGAGGCCGAAACAATTCCACTTACCGCCGATAGCGCCCCGGAAACCACTCAACTTCCAAGTTATCCGACTCCAACAATTCCAACTGCCAACTCCGATCCAAAACCAGCCCGCTCTTGGCAAATCTTAGCAGTTTTTCTCAGCGGAATTTTGGTCGGTTCAGTCCTGAGTCTCGGCAGTTTGCTAGGGTGGAGAATGTATCAGGAAAGAGCGAACCTTCAAATCAAACTACCCGCTGACGTACCCCTTCCCGAAAGCCCTCCCCCTGTCCCAGCAGCGCCCGCCAACCGCCTGCCCGGACTTCCCCCAGCACCCGGCCCGGCACGGCCCGCCGATCGCCAACCGTCGCCCAATCCCACTCAAATACCATCTCTGTCAGGGGTTCCGCAAATTGCTTCGCCGTCGCCGTCGCCGTTGCCTTCTCCTTCTCCTTCTCCCGCTGTGGTTGAAACCCCTGTAACCGAGCGAGTGTACTTTCAAGCTGGTGCTACGGGAACTACTCTAAACAGTAGTTTGCGAGCCAACATATCCAAGCGCTATTTACTGGAGTGCAATAGCGGCCAAAGCATGACAATAAATGTTCAACAAGGTCAAGTTAGTGCAGCAATTATTGCTCCTAACGGTGAAAAAATAGGTACTGCAAATAGTACCAGTCAGTGGCAAGGTCAACTAGCCAGCAGCGGCGATTATACTATTGAAATTTCCGGCGACCGCCAAGCAAACTACGGTGTTAGAATTGAAGTCAAATAGCAAGTACAATTGTATCAGGGGGTAGTTACCCAATACATAAACCCGCCCTGGTTGCGAATTACAAATTACCCATTACTAATTACCAATGGTCGCACAAGTATCTCCAAGCATCTATGAAGCAAAAACTCAAGAAATTGCCAAAGAAATCCTGCGGGCAACTCAAGAGAAAAAGCGATCGTTTTTTGGCCAACTCCAAGACCAAATGCGCTGGGATGACAAACTGATGGATTGGGCGATGGCTAGCCCAGGACTGCGGGTGCAGTTGTTTCGATTTATTGACTGTTTGCCGGCCCTCCGCAGCAGGCCGGAAATTGCCCGCCATCTGCAAGAATATCTGACCGCCCAAGAGGTTGAATTGCCCGAAGCCTTGAAAAAATTGCTCAACTTTGCTAGCCCTGATTCAGTTCCGGGTCAATTGGCGGCGACGACGGTTGCGCCTGCTGTGGAAACTTTGGCACACAAGTATATTTCTGGGGAAAATATCAAGCAGGTAATTAAAACCTTAGAGCGACTTCGCAAAGATAAAATGGGTTTTACAGTTGACCTTTTGGGGGAAGCTGTCATTACTGAAGCGGAGGCGCAAATTTATCTTAACCGCTATTTGGAATTGATGGAGGAACTGGCTAAGGCAGCGAAGAATTGGCCGCAAGTAGATGCAATTGATAAAGCTGATGATGAAACTTTGCCGCGAGTGCAAGTATCCGTAAAATTAACAGCTTTTTATTCTCAGTTTGACCCTTTGGATGCTAAAGGTAGCGAGGAGAAAGTAAGCGAGAGAATTCGCATTTTACTGCGCCGCGCGAAGGAATTGGGAGCGGCCGTTCATTTCGATATGGAACAATATGCTTACAAAAGTTTAACTCTGAGCATTCTCAAAGACTTATTGTTAGAAGAAGAGTTTCGCAGTCGCACGGATATTGGAATTACATTGCAAGCATATTTGCGCGACAGTTCCCAAGATTTGCGAAACCTGATCTCCTGGGCAAAAAAACGCGGAAATCCGGTAACAGTGCGTCTGGTAAAAGGCGCTTACTGGGATCAGGAAACTATCAAAGCGATGCAGAAAGATTGGCCGCAGCCGGTCTACAATGACAAAGTTGCTACCGATGCTAATTTCGAGCAGATGACGCAGTTGCTGCTAGAAAATCACGAATATTTGTATGCAGCTATTGGCAGTCATAATGTACGATCGCAAGCGAGGGCGATCGCCATTGCCGAAACTCTCAATATACCGCGCCGCCGCTTTGAAATGCAAGTGCTGTATGGCATGGGCGACAAATTGGCTAAGCTTTTGGTTGATCGGGGTTATCGCGTCCGAGTCTACTGCCCCTACGGCGATTTGCTGCCGGGAATGGCTTATTTGATCCGCCGTTTGCTGGAAAATACCGCCAACAGTTCTTTCATCCGGCAAAGTTCCGAAGAAATGCCAATCGAACAATTGTTAGCCGCGCCCGTTGCTAATGGAAATGACCAGCTAGTTTACAGCAAAGTATTTCCCAACGTTGCCGATACAGACTACGCCAATACCAAATTGCGGCAACAAGCAGAAACAGCCATCAAATCAGTGCGCGCCAACTTAGGTAAAACCTATTTACCGCTTATCAATGGCGAGTACCAAAATACTGAAGCAACAGTTAATTCTCTCAACCCTTCCAATCCCACAGAAGTAGTTGGCACCATCGGATTGCTTTCAGAAGAACAGGCCAAACAAGCCCTGGAAGCAGCAAAATCAGCCTCCACCAGTTGGCGGAGAACCCCCGTTCGCCAGCGCGCCGGCGTCCTCCGCAAAGCCGCTGAGTTGATGGAACAGCGGCGGCACGAACTGTCAGCTTGGATGGTGTTTGAAGTCGGAAAACCCGTCAGAGAATGCGATGCCGAAGTCTCCGAAGCTATTGATTTTTGCCACTACTACGCCGACGAAATGGAACGGTTAGAACAAGGGAAAAATTACGACATCCCCGGAGAAACTAACCGCTATAGCTATCAGCCGCGCGGCATTTCTTTAATCATTTCACCTTGGAATTTTCCCCTAGCAATTCCCGTTGGCATGACAGTTGCATCGCTGGTGGCAGGTAATTGTACTTTGCTCAAACCTGCGGAAGTTTCCTCAGTAATTGCAGCAAAAATCACAGAAATTTTGCTCGAAGCGGGAATCCCCAAAGGGGTATTTCAATACGTGCCTTGCAAAGGTTCAACCGTCGGCGCATACATGGTAAAACATCCTGACGTTCACATGATTACTTTCACCGGTTCTCAGGAAGTTGGCTGTCAGATTTATGCCGATGCTGCGATTTTGCAGCCTGGACAAAAACACCTGAAACGAGTAATTGCTGAAATGGGCGGCAAGAATGCAATTATTGTCGATGAAAGTGCGGATTTAGACCAAGCAGTTGCAGGCGTAGTTTATTCGGCATTTGGCTACAGCGGCCAAAAATGTTCCGCTTGTTCGCGAGTAATTGTAGTCGAATCGGTGTACGATAATTTTGTGGCAAGATTGGTAGAAGCGACGCGATCGCTCAATGTCGGCCCAGCAGAAAATCCCGGCACTCAAGTCGGCCCTGTGATCGATGCAAATGCCCACTCGCGCATCTGCGAATACATCGAAAAAGGTCGCGCTGAAGCTAAGATAGCTTTAGAAATGCCGGCACCGGAAACCGGTTATTTTGTCGGCCCAGTCATTGTTACGGAAGTATCGCCGACAGCAACTCTCGCCCAAGAAGAAATTTTCGGCCCAGTTTTGTCGGTGATTCGGGCAAAAAATTTCAGCGAAGCGATTGTTATTGCTAACGGTACGAATTTTGCTTTAACCGGCGGATTGTATTCTCGCACGCCTTCGCATATCGATCGAGCCGCATCCGATTTTGAAGTCGGAAATCTGTACATCAATCGCGGAATTACCGGCGCTGTGGTATCGCGGCAACCCTTCGGAGGATTCAAACTTTCGGGAGTTGGTTCTAAAGCAGGTGGCCCGGATTATTTGCTGCAATTCCTCGAACCCCGCACGATAACTGAAAATATTCAGCGGCAGGGTTTTGCGCCGATTGAAGGAATCGATGATTAATCATTCCTTTGTTGGCAGTGAGGACTGAAGTCCTCTCTCTGGCTGTTAAGTTGGTAAGGTGCGCTAGGCGCACCTTACGGCTGGGGTAACAGAAAAAATTTGTGCGAGATTAGCTAGTTATAAAATGGAATATACGAAAGATCGCGATCGACTAAATTCTCACAACCCTCCACTTGACAAGTGGCTGCGATTTTTAATTATAGCCGTATTAGTCATAGGCATTTTATTTCGATTCGCCAATCTCGATCGCAAATTTTACTGGATCGACGAAACATATACTTCTTTGAGAGTTTCCGGCTACACCGAAGCCGAAATAATCAAACAAATTTCGTACCAGAAAATAACCTCGCCTGCGGATTTACAAAAGTATCAGCAGATAAATTCAGAAAAAACTGTAAGGGATACCCTGAATTCTTTAGCAACAGAAGACCCCCAACACCCGCCGCTGTATTACGTACTAGCGCGGTATTGGGCGCAATGGTTCGGCAGTTCTGTTGCAGCAATGAGAAGTTTGGCCGCCGTGATTAGCCTGCTAGTATTTCCCGCAACTTATTGGCTGGCTTGGGAGTTATTTGAATCTTCAGCCGTAGCGTGGATGGCGATCGCAATTTTCGCAATTTCTCCCTACCACATCCTATTTGCCCAAGAAGCGAGACAGTACAGTTTGTGGACAGTAACTACTATTTTATCCTGTGCAGCCTTGCTGCGAGCAATGCGCCCTGATTCAACTCAAAATGCTGTCGCCCTCGTTCTTTCCTGGGCGCTTTATGCAGGCACAGCAACACTGGGATTTTACACACACTTGTTATTTGTCTGCGTCGCTGCCGCCCACGCTATCTACGTCGCAGTTATTGCCAACTGGCGCGATATAAAAACATTCATTTCCTATTATGTAGCATCTTTAATCGCTTTGATCGGCTTCATGCCTTCCCTGGTACATACTGTAGAAAACTTCAATCAAGTTAGAAGCACAACAGCATGGGCAGAACAAACAAATTACTTAAGATTAGTCAGCCGGTGGGTTGGTTCTATCAGCATAGCATTTTTTGATATTGGCATTGATGGAACTGCCAACGCCACACAACTAGCTTTGCTAATTCCAGTTGGTATCATGATTTTAGCTTTGGTCGGCTATGCCCTTTATTATCTATGCCGAAAAACACCAAAGCGAGTGTGGTTGATTGTATTGTTATTAATTGCAACAACTGCTTTGTTTTTAGCAGTACCAGATCTAATCAAGGGTGGAAGGCGATCGGGAAATCCGCGATATTTAGTTCCTTGTTATGTGGGAATTCAGCTAGCAGTGGCTTACCTGCTGTCTGCAAAAATTAGTAACAATTTGGAGAAGTTAAAACAGCCAAAACTGTGGAAAATCGTTATAGTTGCAGTTTTGTCCGCAGGTATTATATCCGGTGGAGTTAGTTCTCAAGCAGATATTTGGTGGAATAAAGGCAGCGGTTGGTTGGGTGCCTTGGAAGTAGCCGCGAATGTCAATCAAGCCAGCAATCCGCTAATTATCAGCGATGCCAATATCGCATATATCATGCCTTTAAGTTATTACCTAGAACCCAAAGTCAAACTGCTAATAGAACCCCACTGTTACACTTCTTGCTACAAAAATCGAGAATTGCTAAAGAAAAAACCCCAACCCCCGCAAATTCCCGGCGGTTTCAGTGAGTTGTTTTTATACAGACCGTCCTCTACTTTGCGCTCGGCAATTCAGCAACAAAACTATCAAATCGATCCGGCTGACACTAAAGTCGATCTTAATCTGTGGAAAATTACCAAGAAATAATCTCAAATATTAAGGCCCAAAACACGGGTTTGCTGCCAAAAAATAAATGTCTTATTCACTGCGACATACTGGCCATAAACGGCTTTTTTGGAAGTATGTCGCAAGTATAGTTCGATAGGTTAGCTTTTCGTGGTAAGCTAAAAGTTAAGAGTCAAAAAATAACATCAAAAATATCAAATGACAGTCACTGAAACCTCCAACATTCGTAAGCTGCTGTGCGATCCAGACTTAGGGCTGATTCCTCACCTAGAAAAGTGCCTGAAAGATTTGCACTCATCTGCGATCGCCAGTGGAGAGAAATTCAAGGTAGAACCTTACGATATAGAACTCAAAAGCTGCCACACCCAGAAGCATCCCAACGACCAAAAACCTCTCGTCACCCAGTCAGTGTTAATAAAAGTTCCCCTGACTGGGAAAGTTCAAGACAAGATGCACCTATATCTGATCGCAACTGAGTTGCAGAACCAAATCGACATTAAAATTATCGACTGGAGTGCCTTAGAACGCCGCCAATACGACATTCAGGGCATCCCCTTAAAGCAGCCGATCACAAAAATAGACGGCCAGATGAATTACGAATTAGTATTCGATCGACCAAGCTACTGCTGCATCACCCTGTGCCGCCAATTTGACTTAACTTACGCTGCCAATTTTTAATACCAATTCCCAAAAGTAGGGACACGGCATTCCGTGTCCGGGGCGGGGAGTATGACACGGCATTGCGGTGTCCCTACGGTTCGCTTTTAATAATTGGTAGAAGATTGAGGATTGGAGATCGCACCAAATCCAATTCAAACCGCTCGATTCGCAGTTTCCGCAAGAACCCTCTTAATATCACCAGGAGTCAGACTCGGATTAGCTTGCAACATCAAAGCTATCACGCCGGATACTTGTGGCACTCCCATTGAAGTACCCGCAAAATATCGATAGGGAATCCCCGGTTGAGAAAGCGGCACAGTTGAATAAACGTCACCAGAATCCGTCGTCCCACCGTCGCCGCCCGGAGCAACAAAATAATTAATAGTCTCCGCACCCGCCCGGTTAGAATAATCCGCAAACAAGCCATTTCGGGTAACACCACCGACAGCAATTCCTACCTCATTGGCAAACCGAGCCGGATAATCTACTTGTGGGCGAGCATCATTTCCTGCCGCCGAAATCACGATCGCCCCTTGAGCTTCGGCCGCTCGAATCGCATCCAATTCTTGAGCATTCAACTGTAGACCGCCCAAACTCACATTTATTATCTTTGCTCCATTTGCCACCGCATAATTAATCGCATTAATTTCATCCCGAATTTTACCCACCCCTGCCCCATCAAGTATTTTCACAGGCATAATCTTCGCAGTCGGAGCCGTTCCAGTAATCCCAACCCCATCTTTTTTCGCAGCAACTAAACCCGATATATGAGTGCCGTGATTGTTATCATCCATCGGGTCATTATCGTTGTTGACAAAATCCCATCCCCGGAAATCGTCAACAAAGCCATTGTTGTCATCATCAACCCCGTTGCTAGCTTTATTGCGACCGATCGCATCAACACCGGTTTCCCCCGCATTGCTCCAAATATTCCCCGTCAAATCCGGGTGATTGTAGTCAACTCCGCTGTCGATAACTGCCACCACAATTCCGTCTCCAGTCAAGCCCCGGGCCCAAACCTCTGGAGCTTTAATTAAATCTCTGCCCCACTCGTCGCCGCCCAAATCGGGAACATCAGGAAAAGTTGCAGTACCTTGAGCTTTAGCAACTGCCGCTGCTGCATTCACCAAACCGAACCCAAAACGAGAGTCAAAACCTTGCAAGTTGCTCGCATTGTTAGTCAAAACAGTTGCAGGGGTTGCAGACAGATTGAGGGTGAAATTTGTACTGCCTTGGTATTGATAAACTCGGACAAAGTAAGTTCCTGCGGCTAAACCGTCGATGTCGATCGCTTCCGGCGATAAATTCGGTTGTTGAGAAGAAGCAATAATATCGGTGAAGTCAATAGAATTGTCGCCGTTAAGATCTTTAATTAGAGCAACATCAACATCCGCCGTCAAACCGCTGACAGTTAATTTAAAGTCGCTAGTTGCAGGCAAAGTAAAGCGGTAAAGGCCGTCTGGCCGGGCGTTGTTAAGAGAGTCGGCGATCGTTTGAGTGCCGCCCAAAACGCCTAAATCGCGAGCTTGATCCAGTTGGTTGCCCAATACGGTAGTTGCAGAGATGAATGTATTGGCGAGGTTTTGTGGAGATGCGTTGGCTACCAAGCCTAAAATAGCATTGGATTGGCGAATTTTAATTAATGTATTGGAAATACCGGGGGCGATCGATATTTCTTCGAGAATCAAGTCAGCTTCGGTAAGATTGTCAGTCAGTCCGATCGAATCCACAAAACTGTTAAAGTCAGTAATAACGTCTGCAGCAGCCGGATCGGAGACTGCGGAGTCGCTGCGGAGGACAAAGGTATCTGGGCCCAAACCCCCTGTCAGCATATCTTTGCCGCCATCGCCCACTAAAACGTCGCTGCCGTCGCCGCCGGTGAGGGCGTCCTCTCCCTTACCTCCCTGCAAGGTATCGCTGCCGGCATCGCCAAACAGGATGTCGCTGCTGACACCGCCGTTGAGCAAATCGTTGTCCGCACCCCCTAACAGCGTATCGGAATTGCTGCCGCCGAGAATGCGATCGTTACCATTATCACCGCTAATGCGATCGGCATCCGACGCACCGACAATAAAATCGTTGCCGCTGAGGGCAAAAAATCCGTTAGGATAAGGAGTCAAAAAGCCCGGAGTCAAGGCGAAACTATTGGGGCTATCATCTAAAAGATAGGAAAGACCGTCAGGGCTCGGGCCGGGCATAGAAATGTACTCCTAGTGAGGTATATCGATCTAAATTTTAGATTTTAAATTTAAGTTTGTGGTTAAAAACGCCCTAAATAGTCTGTAATGCGCGCATTACGCACAGTCTGTAGAGGTCTGCATAGGTTAGGTTAAACAGATTTAATTCCGTCATATCATGCCGTGTAAATCAAGCACAATTCCGCCTTACCCCCTCTAAAATATAAAATCTAAAACAGTATAACTTAATCCCAAATTCAAAATCGGGATCGGAAAATGGGAAAACAACACTTGCATCGAATTCAGAAATTTTTCAACCTCGCGAAATCGCATTTAAAGCCTTATTTGCGCTATTTGATTTTGGGCGGGACGTTTTTATTTATTGCCAAAGCTTTTTTAACTCACTGGCGAGAAGTCGCGAATATCCAAATTCGAGCCGAAAGTTTTCCCTTGCTGGCGATCGCCCTTGGCGTCACTTTATTGTCTCTAATTTTTGTCGGCTGGGTGTGGATGTTGATTTTGCGGGAATTCCGTCAACCTGTAACTGCGGCGTGGGCGATTCAAGTTTTTCTCAAAACTAATATTGCCAAGTATTTACCGGGGAATATTTGGCATTTTTGGGGTAGAATATTGGACGCGAAAAAAGCCGGTATTTTTCCCAAAGCTGCTACTCTCAGCGTATTGCTGGAACCGCTGCTGATGGCTTCTGCGGGCGTTTTGATTGGGTTGATTTGTTTTGACAAATTCAATTGGTTGTTGCGGCTTGTCGGTTGTGCTGCTATTTTGACGGCGATTCATCCCCGCATTTTAAATCCGATCGTTCTATTTGTAGAGCGGTTGAAGTTATCAAAGAACAATGGGGAAAATTCAAATACTGGGGAGGCTGGGGGCGAGGCACATAATTTTCGTGCAGAGTCTACCTCAAATGTACCTAAAAAAACATCGAATGTCAAGTCTAACCGCAAAATTAATTTGCCAATTAAACGCTATCCTTTAGTGCCGTTAATCGGACAAATGTGTTTTATCGGATTGCGTGGCTGTGGTTTTTTGCTAACGGTAATGGCTTTAACTCCGGTGGAATTTAGCAATATTCCCAACTTGTTAGGTGCTTTTTGTTTTGCGTTTGTTGTCGGTTTAGTTGTACCGGGAGCACCGGGGGGAATGGGAGTATTTGAAGCAACGGCGATCGCCCTGCTGTCCGATCGCTTTTCTACGGGTATAATTCTGAGTGCGGTGGCTTTGTATCGGATAATTAGCATTCTAGCGGATGTTTCGGGTGCTGCTTTGGCAAAGCTCGATCGGCAGCGAAATCAGCGCAGTCAAAAAAGGCGAATTTGAAATCAAATATTTGAGGAATATAATTTGCTGCGTTCGAGGAATCCCTGAATCGGGCAATGTAGTAAAAGCTATAATCAAAGTCGTGAGTGCCAACTCACAGACTTAGGTAAATTACTTGAACTGTGGCTGACTGTGTAAATCCAATCATCTCAGTGGCAGCAAATTCATCACATTACAGGTTCTTTGAAATAATGACTCTAACCTCCGGTTAGCCATGACTCATAACAACAATCGAACGACAACAATTCGTTACCTTCTAATTACATCAGGTGTACTGGCGATCGGCGGATTAGGCTATCTTGCTTATACGATGTTGCACCAACCCAACGAAGTACGCTACTACGAATCCGAACAGCAATGTATTGTAGATGCGACGAACCAAAGCAACGGGTTCACCAAAGAGCAGTGTCAGGCCCAGTTCCGGTACGCAATGCAGGAATACGAACGCATTACGCCCGTGTATCGCACGCAGCCAGAATGCCAAGAAGACACAGCAAGCATTTGCTCGCAGGTATCGAATTCCAACGTTGCTACCCCCGGATGGCGACCAGAGTTCGGCGGCTTCTATTTCACCGATGATGTCGATGATGATGCCCCTCCAACAGTGGTCAACGGCGTCAACGGCGGCTCCTACACGGTTTATCCAGTGCAACCCGTTTACCGCTCCAACATCGGAATTGTAACTCCAGATAGAACCCTGATTACTCGTCCCCTACCGGGCATACCGCTAGATTCTCCGTACTTTTCCTCCAGTGGCGACACCCCAAATCGCCCCCCAGGCCACGCAGCTCAGGGAACCATAAAGGGACGAGGGAGGTTTGGTAATGCTGTCCGCTCCACGGCTCCTTTGGGAAGCGGAGGCAAATGACATCGATTCCGGTTGCACTCCTTATCATTGTTGACTGTTGACTGTTGACTGTTGACTGTTGACTGTAGAAGGAGGGGTCAAAAAAATGAAAAATGCGCGAATTATTTGTTGGCATCGGGATTCGACTTTACGCCCGACTTCGGATCACGGATTTGATATCATTTCGGCGCAGCCGGAATTGATATGATGCAAGCATTTTTGAGCGGCGATTCCTCCCACAACTATTTTTTCTCTAGTTCTTTTCTCTGTTTTTGTAGCTCATTGAGTTCCACACCACTAGCTAGGCGCTTCAACCATGTATCCCTTTTTGTTTCAGCGACGACGCAACTGGCAGCAGCACGTATTAGATAACGCCTACCAATGTCAGCCTCTTGCAGACATCAACCAACGCTACTGGGCAGAAGCCTTAGACCGTCCCTTTGGGGTGATGTTTTCGCGCCAGGAAGAGGCGAGGATCTGGGATGCTACTGAGGCTCTTTGGGATATGTGTCGGGAGTTTTTGGACTGGTTTTTCACCGCCGACGGTCTAGAAAATCGGATGAAAAAACTCGCTATTCCCCCTGCTTTCTGGGAAGCAATTCAGGTTTCGTGGGATCGGGTTGACGAAGCAGAAGATATGTCTCTTTATACCCGTTTCGATCTTGCCGTAGCTGAAGATGGAAAAATTAGCCTTCTAGAAATCAACGGCGAAACTCCTCTCTTGGGTGCAGAAACAGTCTATCAATGGCTGTGGTTAGATGACATGAAAAAAACCAGCCGAGATTTGCGATCGCTTCCCAACGATGCCAATCAGTTCAACAACTTTTGGGACGAAGTTGCGGGTCGATTCCGCACTCTAAGTCGTCATTATGATTTAAAGCAGTTCGGCCTGAGCTTGTTAATTGACGAGCATCTGTCAGAAGATACCGAGATGGCAGGACAACTGGTCGAAATTATTAATCAAGAATTGGGAAACGATCGCTTTTTCACCCAACTTGTAGGATTGCGTAACCATCTGGGCGTGGATGAAGAAGGATTTTTTGTCGATCAATTCAATAATCGGATCTTGCGGCTGTGGAAAATCGTCGATTGGCTGGATTTGCAACTCGCCAGCCAATCCTTTAACGCAGATGAAGCCCTAGCATCGCGCCTGATAGCAGGGGACGTGAAAATCATTGAACCGCTGTGGAAACAGATTTTAAGCAATAAAGGATCGATGGTGTGGATGTGGGAATTATTTGGCAACCACCCAGTGTACGCTCAATTATTGCTACCCACTTTCTTCACAGATACTATCTCGATCGAATCCACAGCATTACTGACCCAAATGCACGTCAAAAAGCCTCTCGTCGGTCTAGAAGGTGTTGGGGTTTCTATTGAAACAGGCGATTTTGTTGCCGGAGCGGTTCATACCCGCGAGGCGATGGGCTACGATCGCGAAGGATTCATTATTCAGTCCTATCAACCCTTGCCCGAATATTTTGGCTACCACTTCGTCGTAGGTTCCTGGATTGTCGGCGATACTCCATCTGGCATCGTATTGCGCGGAGATACCAATCCGATCACCGGACGACATTGCTTAATCGTTCCGCATATCGTGAGCGATCGTCTGGTGAATACTTAACTTCTAATCAGAAAAACTATGAAATTACAAACTCATGATGTCCGGGGAGTTCCGATTCTTAGCAGTGAGTGGAGTGTAGATGAATTTATTGCCGATGAGTTGAAAATTCCCGAAGTCGCGCCTGCAATTCAGGCTGGATTTATGGATCTCCTGAGCCGAGATGTGTTCTCTGAGGGAGACAGTCAGCCACTCTACGAGCATCTGCTCTCTCGCAGTTCGGAGTTCTCGTTAGAATTCATGAGTGCGATCGAACTTTGGCTGCAAGACGAATTACGGCACTACGTTGCTCTACGTAAGGTCTATCACATGGTATCAGGTTTGTCCCCAGAGGCGATCGACCAAAAAAACCAGAGTCGGGTGCATGAACTCGAACCGATCTCGTTTCTGATTGAGAACGAATTCACCATTCTAGTTGGTTTAATGTTTGACGAAATGGGTTCCGTGTGGTCTTATCACCGGGATATTAAGGAATTCTACCAACACTATGGGAACGGCTTTGCTCGCGTAGGACATTTGGTGACGCAGGATGAGGGGCGGCATTTTAGGAATGCTGCGACTCTCATCCAACATCGCCATCCCGACAAAATCGATCGGATCGAACCCTTATTAGAAAAGATTAGCGAGATGGAAGCCAATCTTGCTTATTATCCCAAGACTTTCTTTCTCGATCACGCTCAGGAAAGACACCGCTTTCCGAAAGATTTTAATACCCAGGTGATTCAAAGAATTCTCTCCTTTTTCTAACAGAATTACCAAGTTAATCATCGGAGCAAAATTATTATACTTTCCGTGGCGATCGAGCATCTCCAACCTGACGCAGCCTACCGCAACTTTCTCTTTCTCCTCTAACTCTGTGCCCTCTGCGGTTAAAAACTCTAATTCTTATATGAATTAAAGCATTTTTTCCAGAAATTGCTTGGCGCGATCGCACTTCGGGTTGCTAAAAAACTCCTGCGGTGGCACATCTTCTGCCACCTTTCCGCCATCCAGAAACAATATCCGGTGGGCGACTTCCCGCGCAAAACCCATTTCGTGAGTTACAATTGCCATTGTAATTCCCGTTTTCGTCAAAGCTTTCATTACATCTAACACTTCTTTAACCATTTCTGGATCGAGTGCAGAAGTCGGTTCGTCCATCAACAAAATATCCGGTTCCATAGCCAAACAGCGGGCGATCGCCACCCGCTGTTTTTGTCCCCCCGAAAGCTTAGAAGGATAAACATCTGCCTTATCTGACAAACCCACTTTTTCCAGCAATTCTAACCCCTTCAGACGCGCCTCATCCTTAGCCACCTGCTTCACCTTTACAGGGGCATACATCACATTTTGCAGCACAGTCATGTGTGGGAACAAGTGGAAATGCTGAAAAACCATACCCACTTTCTGGCGGATTTTCATAATATCTACCTTCGGCAAAGTAATATCCACTCCGTCAATGTATATGTGTCCCGAAGTCGGAATTTCCAGTAAATTCAAACACCGCAAAAAAGTAGACTTGCCGCACCCCGAAGGGCCGATAATGGCAATCACTTCTCCTTTATGAATCTCAGTAGTTATTTCGCGCAAAACCTTCAGATTGCCAAAAGATTTATACAGGCGATCGACCTTAACTACTAGTTTGGAGTCTGCGTTCGAGTACATTTGCCCCCCAAGTTAAACTAAGCACCATCAAATAATAAATTGCGCCGACAAATATCAAAGGTTCAAAGTAAATATACTTTTCTGCTCCCACAATTGTAGCGCGGCGCAGCAAGTCTTCTACGCCAATTACTGAAACTAAAGCTGAATCCTTCAGCAAAGCAATACTTTCATTCACCAATGCAGGCAAAATATTTTTCAACGCTTGCGGCAAGATAATATCGCCCATCATCAGTTTGTAGGGAACGCCAAGGGATTCTGCGGCTTCTTTTTGACCTTTATCTACGGCTTGAATTCCCGCGCGGATTGTTTCGGAAATATAAGCCCCAGAATTCAGGAAAAAAGTAATCACGCCAGCTTGCAGCGCCGATATATTATAGCCCGTAAGCTGCGGCGTTGCAAAATAAACTAAAGTCAACTGCAAAATTAGCGGCGTTCCGCGAAAAATTGAGGTGTAAGCAGTGGCAAACCAGAACAGCGGTTTAATGCTAGAAATCTTAAACAGAGATAGCACGATTCCCCAGATAAATCCGAGAAATGCCGACAGCAAGGTAAAAGTCAGCGTTACCCCAAGCCCGGACAAAATATAAGGTAAACTCGGCACGATTTTGCCAAAATCTAACCCGAACTTGGGCGCTACCGCAGGCTGATTTGCTTGAGCAGGTTCTTGCGAAATTGGTCGAGAAAACCATTTAGTAGCTAGTTCCTTAATTTGACCGCTGGCTTTCATTTGCTGGAGGACTCGGTTGAATTCTGGAACTAATCTCGAACCTTTCGGAAAGGCGATCGCCGAACCGCTTTCTTCAGTATTCGGGATTGTGTTAAATTCCAAGTCCGGGTTCGCTGCTGCATAACCCGTAGCGACAGTATCCTCGATCACTCCTGCGGCGATGCGGTTCGATTTAATTTCTTGAATGATGTCAGGAATCCTATTGAGAGCAGCCAGTTGCACACCGGGCATTTTTTTCACAGCTTCCTGCTGAATGCTTCCGAGTTGAACGCCTACTTTTTTCCCGGCTAAATCTTCAGCTTTGGTCAAATTGCTGCCTTTATTGGCGACAATTGTATTTTGAGCTTCGTAGTAAAGGTCAGAAAAATTAACATTTTTTTTCCTTTCTGCTGTGGGAGTCATTCCAGCCATCACAAAATCGGCTCTGCCCGCCTGCAAAGCGGGAATTAAGCCGTTAAAATCCATGCCAATTACTTTCAGTTCGTAGCCCAATTCTTTAGTAATATATTTGGCAATGTCGATGTCAAAACCGATGATTTCGTTGCCGCTAACAGCCGTATCTTTAAATTCATAGGGCGGGTAGTCTGGGGAAGTCGCCAGTGTTAAAGTCTTGTTGGCTTGGGCGTAGCTGGCGATCGCAATTAAACAAAAGGCGATCGCGATTGCCGCCGCCAGCATTGATTTTAATTTTAAACGTTTCATATCGAACATTGTCCTAAAAAATCCCCTCGCCCAGAAAATATACCACAAATCGGAATCAAGTCACGATTGTAAAGGAAGATATACTCCTGGACGCACGGGTTGCCAGAAACGGGGTTTGATGGACAAACAAACTGCATAATTAGCCTTTAACAAGGGTAAAAAACCCGGTTATAAAGGTATTAATGCGCCCAGGGCTAAAGATAAATAATTGTGCCACTAATTTATATTTAAAAAATGTCCCCATTGAGTGGAGGTAATTTTAAATTATTTTAGGACTGCATCAATTGTTTTGTAAGCGCTGAAGGGCATAGTTATTTCCTGAGAAAAATATTAATATTTTGTCAAGAACGGTTGTATCTTGAGCGTCAGAAAATAGGATCTCGAAGTTTTTCAACTCCTTAAAAATCGATGCCATCCCAGAGTTCAGAAATGGGATAAACTTTGCCATCGCGAACTTGTTGGAGGAAGCGAGGAAGGCTTTCTAAAATGAAGTTCTTCTAGTTCATTATCGGGGTCGATTGCGTCAGTTTCAGTCGTTTGAAAGGGAAACGGACATTCCCTTTGTATTCCTGATGGCAACAGCAATAAGCTCTCCTCGAAGCTCACGTTCTGACTCTGTTAACAAATAGCCTTGCTCATTCAGATAACCTGTGGGCATTTGCTTAATATCTATGTCAATACCAGGTCTAATTCCTAGTAATCTAGCACTGCGACCTATTTTGGGCTTACCATTTTGCTCCGCCATGCCACGATAGTAAAGTTTTGCCATCAGCGAATCTTTTCAAATCGTAAGCTCATCATTCATTTTTTGAAGATTCTCAAGGTCAGATTTATGAAGCTGTGTTTGTCGTTCTGTAAGCCACTGATAAAATTGTTCAACTAGGACAAAGTATTTATTTGATAAAGAAATTAGACACAAACTATCTCCTGATTCTTTTAAATAAGACATTGAGATTTTGTCCCATCCATCCCACTGCTTCAGAAGCTCAACATCAAGACGCAGACTCATTGCTATATCTTCCGCAAATTCGATTTCCAACTCTGGGATAGGTAAGGTGTAATGCTGTGTGTAGTTTCGCAGCCTCTGGACAAACTTTTGAACAGGATTATTAGCGAGTTCCCCAGCAAGTTTTTTATCGTATTCCTTTTTAAACTCTTGGTTAAAGTACAGCCTATTAACAATGACTCTTGTGTGATCAACTAATGATTTTGCCGACGCAAGAAAGTTATGAAATAGTCTTGAAGTTTCATCAATTAAACGCTCAAGGTTCTCTCTTTGTTCAGAACTGTACATAAACAAAGATTCTCTCGGATCGTTGAGATGCTCCAGATGGTATACAAGCTCATCGTAATTTCTCTTAAAGACCCGATAGCTTGCACTTAAAGCTTCCAAGTTCCGATAAATTTCCATCTCTGATGAGGCTTGTAACTTATCGAAACGGTTGCCAAATTCAGTCTTGTAATCCATACATTTTTTGAACAAACAGCTTTATAAATTCAGTACATTTTCACTCCCGAGTTCACCCTGCAAAAATGTACAATTAGAGTTAAGAAGCATCAAATACTAGCATTTTTTTGTTATAATAATTTTCAAGCTCCGTAACATTTCTGGCTAGCTCGAAAAACTCATCTTCTTTTTTTATGGCCTTAGAATGATTGAAAATTTCTTTTCGCAAAACTAGCCATAAGCTTTCACTAACAAAGTAATATCTTGATTGTGGATGTAATTGAATTTCTGAACCAGTCTTCAAGAATTTTGCTATCTCAGGAGTGCAAGCACTTAATGTCAGAGATGGAGTTTCTATAGCTTCAAAAAATTTTGTTTCTACCGTTTCATCAATCTTTTCTTCTTCTTGCAAAATTTTTGTTAACTCTTTCAAAATCGCATCATGCTGACAATCTTTCGTGAATTCTTCAGAAAAATACTTAAGTCTTGCAAAATGAATAGATTGAGACATACTTTCAATTACTCCCTTGTTTAATGTATGCCACTAACTCAGGTAAACTTTTGGCTTTTTCCAAATTCTTAACGAGTTTATCAACTGAGTCACAATCATAATATTGTATATCTATACTATCAAATTCTTGCTTCAGTTGTTCTAACAAATTTTTATTGTCACTGTCTAGACGATTAACTGGAAAAATATAGCGAAACCCTGTTGGCTGATTTGTTGTGAGTAACTTTTTGGCATCGTTGATCCACTTTTTCAGACTCCCTTGGTTGATAGGATGGCCTAGTCGTTCAGGAGAAGATTTACACTCGTATATAAAATTCCCTTCTCGAAAATATTGGGGTGCCATAAGCTTAATTCTCAGTAACTCTTGTACTTGTTCCTAATTGAATGCTTGTAATGTGAGTATCAGAAAGGCAGATTTAAGCAGACTTTCTTAAATCACGAAAATGAGCTTTGACTGTGAACTGATTTCCCAATTTGCTAACTCGACTATGCTGTGAAATAGCTACAATTTTACCCGTTAGCAACCCTTGGATTAAATCATCTGCTCTTCCCGACAAAGCTACAAAATCTGTACATTGTTCGTTATCTTTTAAATTATCTACATAATCAACACCTGGCTCCATGCGAAACTGTATCATCAAATCTTTCAATATAGTCTTGAAAGATTTATCAATGACTGTTCCTTTTTCAAAATAATTTAAACGGCTCCACTCCGGCAAGCATTCCAATGCTTGACTTAAAGCGTTTTTAATAGAACCAAGTCCAAACCTTGACATTGAAACCTCTACTAAAATTTAGTGTGATTACTGATTTTTTTTTAATTAGGTTGAGGCAGGTAAGCCTAATAATTAAAGTACACTCTAGCATCACTACAGCCGAATGTCAACATCTACCTGCAACCCATCAAAAAACACCACTGCCCCAATCCACCGAGGGCATCGCCCCCCACCCTCACAGAAATCAAAATCTACTCTCGACTCCTAGACTGAGAAAAACGCCCCATTCCACCATTCCTACTTTCTCTCTGCAAAACCCCCACCTCATCCAATCTATTATGACTTGGCTGCAACGGACTATCTTAGAAACTTAAAGCCGATCGCTAATAAAATAACATCATTAAAATAAATACAAGCGTTCACTTTTCATCAAAGTTATATGCAGGGAATCAGCATTCACCATACCTGTACCGCCATAGATATCGATCGCGCCGCCACATTAATCACACAATACACTCCCAACCCAGAACACCGATCAGCACTTTTACAAATCCTCCAGTCTCGCCCAACCGACGATGCTTACTACCAAGTCACTTACCGAGAGACAGACTACTACCCGCTGAGGTGGTTGCGCGCTTTAGGTTCAGAAGTCGAAATTCTGCTACCTTGGGACTTGCGACAGAAAATGGCCGTAGAAATCCAAAAAACTGGCAACTTATACCAATAGTCTTTTGCTCAATAATTATCAAAGCTATTGTGGAAAACTTGCCGATTTCTGTGGAAAACCCCGCTTTTCCTGTGGAAAACTGCTACTAAATTAAGTGCGATCGCTCTAACCCGATTGATAGGATTTAAAAAATTGGAGGAATTGCGGTAAGTAAAAATACTTTCCCGATTCTTCAATTAATCCGTGTATCCGTGTCAAAATCACTGGTTGTGCCTTCATTTTTCAGAATCGTAGCTAATTTGGTCGGACTCGTAAGCCGGTGGCTCAACGTGAATTAAGATGCGTACAGGGCTGAAACGTTCTTCCAAACGGGCTTCTACTTCTTCTGTAATCCGGTGAGCTGTTTCTACATCGACAGCATCCACAATCATGTGCATCTCAATAAATACTTGACGCCCTACAACGCCACGGGAGGCGATCGAGTGACAGTTGACTACCCCCGGTACATCGATCGCGATCGCGTGAATAACTTCCGGTGCGATCGCCATTTCATCCACCAACCAAGGCAGATTTTCCCTTAAAACCTTCCAACCGCTGCTAAATACCAAAACAGCCACAGGAAAAGACAAAAACACATCCAGGAACTGTAATTGAGGTATATTCCAAACCTGCCCTTGCCAAACACCAATCAACCCGCCGATGACCATAATTGTCACCCAAACATCGCTCATCGTGTGCTGAGCGTCAGCCACTAAAATCGCGCTACCGAGACGTTTGCCAACTCTGCGCTCGTAAAAAGTGACAAAAATATTAATCCCCAGTACAATCAGCAAAATCCACAGTTCATTTGGGGATATTTTGACAACTTTACCCCCGTTAATCAGCCTTTCGACAGCACCGCTGATAATTTCAAAACAGGCAATTCCCAGAAAAGCAGCAATTCCCAGAGCTCCGAGAGCATCAAATTTTTGGTGTCCGTAGGGATGATCGCGATCGGGCTGCGGATTGGCATAATGATTAGTTACCAATCCTAAAATATTATTAGCGCTGTCCGTGACACTGTGCAAAGCATCTGCCAGCAAACTGAGGGAACCAGTCACCCATCCCACGGCTGCTTTAATTGCCATCACCAGCAAATTGAGCAATAAGGTAATTATTAAAACCTTGCGGACTTCGGAACGGTTATCGGCAACCATAAAATCTCCTCGATCGGCCGTCAAGTTTTCTGGCTTCTAGTTTAAAGCTTATCAAGTCATAAAAAGTTAAAACTCTTGCGGAATCTAGCTTGCGACTAGATTTATATTCATTAATTTAGCCTAGCTTCTTGAGACAAGTTTTAATTAATACCAGTTTCGCAGTCCAATTGAGCTGGAATGTACTTCTTTTGGGTTACTATATTTTTTATCATTAACAATAGTATGTTAAATTTCATTGCCCATGTCTCTTTCTCCGCTGACACTGAATTTAGTCGAAGGTTCTGTCTCCTTTAGCTTTTCCCCGCAAGCCGCGCGGGATTTGCAAAGCGAAATTGCAGCTTTGATGGAAAGCTTGAAAGCTGTAGCAGCCAAAACCGCTGGCGCTAAAGCTTCTCCGCAAAAACCGATGGAATATCGGTATGCAGGAGATGTATTTTTGGAAGTTTTCTGCAACCCGAATATCTGGCCAACTCCTTTTGCTGCGAAAGTGCTGATTACGGTTAGGGACGATCGCGTGCGCGTCACCACCGAAGCCGAACTCAGCCGCCTGCGCGACGATCTCGCTCAGTATCTCGAACAAGTCGGTTGATAATCTCAACCTCGATCGTTTGTAGTTAATAGGTTGAATTTGAGTTCAGATACCATTCTCAAGAACAGGCTTTCCGGCCTGTTCCACAAACATTAAATTTTCTTGTGGGGAGTAGGGGTTGGGCTTCTAGCCCGCCCGTGAAAGGATTAGTGACAAAGGATAGCTATCTGCAGGCGATGCCGACCATTCCCACATTGAACCAGCATAATTCTTAGCATTAAATCCCACATTTGTCAAGACACAAGTCAACCATGCAGAACGAATTCCCCCGGAGCAATAACTCACAATTTGAGTTGACTGTGAAACTCCTTTTTGCTGCAAAATAGCGACAATTTCCCCGCGCTCCAGCAGTTGTCCCTGTTTGTCCATTAACCGTTTGTAATATAGGTGAACCGCATCGGGAATGTGGCCGCCCCGCTGTTCTCCGTAAGGCGTTTTACCTGCATATTCTCGCGGCTCTCTGGCATCAATAATGACTAAATTTTCATCTCCTAAAATAGCTTTCAATTCATCCCGCTGAATTTCCCAATTCGAGCGGCGAGATATTACAAAATCTCCTGTTTGGGGTGGATTGTTTGCAGCTTTTACTCGATTAATCCCAGCTTTGATTAAAGCCCGATATCCTCCATCGACAAAAACGGCTTTTTCGTGTCCCAAAGTCCGCAACATCCAAACAATTCGCCCATCTTCGCCCCACCCTTTAATCTGATCGGCAACAACTATGACAGGTTTGTCTTGACAAATGCCAATTGCTTGCAGTTTTTGAGTTAAAACTGTGTTATTTTCGAGAATTTTTCCCTTTTGGGGAAAGTGCGATTGAGAAAATTCCTGCCAAGTTACGGGAATAGCAGGTGGGAGATGGCAAAACCACTTTAAAACAGGTTGACGAGCATCGAGCAGAGTAGCGCCCCCTGACAGTAATTGCTTAGCTAAATCGGCGCTTACTATCCAATTATCTGCCAAATTATACAGTAAATTCGACATAATTTATGGAGCAATTTTTGCTGTACCAGCAGCGCATTCTAAAACCCCTTTGGTATTAGTTGGATTAGCGGGTTTAGTCTTGCCAGGAGCAGCATTTATACACAAGATGGTTTGGGTCTTGTTTCCCACCAAAAAGACTCCCCCCACAAAACTTTTGAAATTAGCTTGCTTCGATACTCCGTAGTTAAATACAGCACCTTTTTTCACCATGCCGATCGAGTAGCTGTAATTGGCTGCGTCAGGTTTAACTTGGAGACCGAGATAAACCAATAGATTGGAAACAGAACTTGTAAAGCCTGCTTTTTCAGCATAGTAAACTTGCTGGGCTTTATTCATCGAACCCACAAAATTTTTCGCTTGTGATTCCTTAGCTTTAAGCGTTCGTGACACTTGTGCTTCCGAGACGGGACTGAAAATAACTGGCAGAGTTAGAGCTGCGATCGCAACTTTGATCTGCCAGTTGCTGCTATAAATCCTGTTTAATTTCACAGACACCCGGTGGAATGAGCGGTTGAGAAACATATATTAAACTAATTGTTTTGCATGAAACTGTTTCAACGCCCCAGGAGCAACCGTGCCGTGTTCTGTGATTATTCCCGATATTAATTCCGCCGGAGTTACGTCAAAAGCGGGATTGTAAAATTCGACTCCCAGAGGACAAATTCGCGTAGTTCCAACTTGATACATTTCAACTGGATCGCGTTCTTCAATGGGAATTTTGCTGCCATCGGAAAGTTCAAAATCAATGGTTGACAGAGGAGCGGCAACAAAAAACGGGACGTTGTGAGCTTTGGCAACAATTGCTAAACTGTAAGTGCCAATTTTATTGGCAGCGTCGCCGTTAGCAGCGATTCTGTCTGCACCGACAACTACTGCGTGAATCATGCCGAGTTTCATGCAGTGAGCTGCCATATTGTCTGCTATTAAAGTGACGGGAATTCCTTCTTGCACGCATTCCCAAGTTGTCAGTTTGGCACCTTGGAGACGGGGCCGAGTTTCGTCTGCAAAAACTCTTCCGAGTCTTCCTTCTCGCCAAGCAGAACGAAATACACCTAAAGCAGTTCCGTAGCCTGCTGTTGCTAATGCACCTGCATTGCAGTGAGTTAGTAAGTTCAATTTTTCAGGTGTAGCGGGCAGAACTTCTAAACCTTTGTCGCCGATATCTTTACAAGTTTGCAAGTCTTCTGCTTGAATGGTTTTGGCCATTTCTAACAAAGTTTTTTGCACTTGTTCGACAGAACCGCTAGTTCTCTCGGCAGTTTTGAGCATTCGCGATATTGCCCAAAACAAATTAACCGCAGTGGGACGAGTCGATCGCAATAACTCGCCAACTTGTTCTAATTTAGTAAAAAACTCCGTACGATCGCCCGTGTCGATTTCTCGCGCCCCCAAATACATCCCGTAGGCTGCTGCTACCCCGATCGCCGGAGCACCTCGGACTATCATAGTTTTAATCGCCTCAGCCATATCTTCGTAGCGACTAATTTCCACTACACCGTATTCTTTCGGGAGTCGGTTTTGGTCAATTAGCAGAACTCGGTCTTCTTTCCAAGTGACGGGCGAAACAGGGGAGTTTTGAGGGGTCATCGATTTCAATGATGTGAGGGACAAGTTTCTATGATGCCATGAAGGCGACTATTCCTCTATGTTATGAGGGACACGCTGAATTTGCCAAAATCCCAGCCCTGCGGTTTTAGCTTCGAGACAGGAGATTTGAGATTGAATAATTGCTGCATACCCACCACTCTCTGGGTTTGGAACTTATACAGAGTTGGATTCTTTTTCACCAAAGTGTACTTAGTAAAAAACCGAACATTAAGTTGTGTAAATTATACTTACGTTTTTTGAAAAATTTCCGTAATCGGGAACAAGCTAGCTTTACCTGGGGTCTGCTTTTTTTAAGTTGAGAATGAAAAAGTGCGATCGAGCAACTTTCCAGAGCCAACAGATTTACAAGAATCACAAAAATAGATAATCGTAAAGCTTTGTCTGTACAACTTGTACTGACTTAAAGGCAGGTTTTGTGCTAGCCGTATTTCTGGTGCATTGAAGTAGGGACTATCATCGCACGGAAACAACATTTTGAAAACCTAATTAGGTGCATGGGGGAACAGTAATTATGAAAAACCTACAAATAGTCTTCGTAGATTCAGCAGTTGAAGATTGGCAAAGTCTGGCCGCAGGAGTTAAAACGGGTAGAGAGGTAATTTTAGTCGATCGCACGCGGGACGGCATCGAACAAATTTCCGAAGCATTGCAGAGCCGCAAAGGTATAGAAAGCGTTCACATTATTTCTCACGGGGATTCGGGAAGTTTGCAGCTAGGGCCAACTAGCCTGACTTCTGACAATTTAGAAACATATCGCGGCTGTTTGAAACGGTGGTTTTCGTCATCTGTCAACTCACTTCAAAATCGATTTGAAATTCTGCTTTACGGTTGCAACGTAGCAGCAGGTAAAAAAGGAGAAGCTTTTATACAAAAGCTGAGCAAGTTAACAAAAGCTAATATTGCTGCTTCTGCAGATATTACTGGCAGTGCCCAAAAAGGCGGAAACTGGGTACTTGAATACGCTACTGGAGCGATTAAAACAGGATTGGCGATCGAGCCGGAGGTAATGGCAAATTACGCGCATACCTTGGCGACGTTTACTGTTTTTAATACCAACGATGCTGGGCCGGGTTCGCTGCGACAAGCGATTACGGATGCGAATGCAGCGGCCGCACCGCCGCACAATATTAACTTTGCCATTCCGGGTGCAGGCGTGCAGACGATCACGCCCCTCTCGCTCTTGCCAAATATTAACGTTCCCACCATCATCGACGGCACTAGCCAACCGGGGTTCGCCGGCACCCCGCTCATCGAAATCAATGGAGCCAATACAGTTGGTGTCAGCGGTTTTCGCGTTTTGGGTGGTGGCAGCACCTTGCGCGGATTGATCGTTAACCGCTTCGGCAACACTGGCATTTCCCTTGAAAGCAACGGCAACATCGTAGCGGGAAACTACATCGGCATCAACAGCGCCGGCTCTGCAGCCTCGCCCAACGCCTTATTTGGCGTGGCGGTTCAGAATGGTGGTAGCAATAATATTATTGGGGGGATTGCAGCGACGGATCGCAACGTCATTTCTGGGAATACAGCCGACGGTATCATCATCGTCGGCGGTACAGGAGGCAACCAAGTGCTGGGCAACTACGTCGGCATCAACGCTGCTGGAACCGCCGCCTTGCCCAATGCCAGCGGCGTTACCGTTGTCGGCGTACCGAACAACACTGTTAGCGGAAATGTCATTTCCGGCAACACCAATAGCGGTACGGTGATTCTCAATCCAGGTGCCACGAACAACATTCTGACAGGCAACTTCATCGGCACTAATTTTGACGGCACCGCCCCTGTCCCTAACACTGCTTTCGGGGTAGCCATCCAGGGAGGTGCAACCAACAACATTGTTGGCGGGACAACCCCAGCCGCCCGCAACATTATTTCCGGCAATGGTAACGGTGTCGCCCTTGTTGACCCCACCACTGTCGGCAACTCGTTGTTCGGCAACTTCATAGGCGTCGGGGCCAACGGTACGACTCCGCTGCCCAATACTACGGGGATATTAATTAACCTCGCAAACAATAATGCGATCGGCGGTACAGCAGCAGGTCAAGGAAATACGATCGCCAGCAACCTCGGTTCAGGAGTAAACCTCCTCGCCGGTATCGGCAACCGCATCCAAAACAACTCGATCTTCGCCAACGCCGGCTTAGGCATCGACCTCGGCAACAACGGCCCCACCGCCAACGATGCAGGCGACGCCGACACCGGTGCTAACAACTTCCTAAACACCCCGGTACTCACTACCGCTACCGCCAGCGCGGGCAGCGTCACCGTCGCGGGAACTTACAACAGCATTCCCAGCGCCAATTTCACCCTCCAATTTTTCGCCAACAATCCCCCGGGAACCCAAGGTCAAACCTTAATTGCTTCTATCCCGGTAACTACAGACGCTGCAGGCAACGCTGCTTTCAATCAAACTTTCCCAGCAGCAGTCACCGCAGGCCAATTAATCACCGCGACAGCAACCGACGCCGCCGGCAACACTTCGGAATTTTCCGCACAGCCTGTTCCCGTTGTCGTACCGCTGAGTACCATCACCGGCATCAAATTTAACGACATTGACGGCAACGGCACTCAAGCTGCCGGAGAGCTTGGCGTTCCCGGAGTTACAGTTTTCCTCGACACAAACGGTGACGGCATCCTCGGTACCGGAGAAACTTCCGCAACTACTGGGGCAAATGGCAGCTTTACTTTCCCCAACTTGCCCGCAGGCACTTACAATGTCCGGGAAGTTGTACCGGCTGGAAGCCAAACAACTACGGCTAACCCGGTTGCCGTCACACTGACAGCCGGTCAAACTATTCCTGCTACCGTTAATTTTGGCAACCAAGCCATACCAGTACCGCTGAGTACCATCACCGGCATCAAATTCAACGACATTGACGGCAACGGCACTCAAGCTGCCGGAGAACTTGGCGTTCCCGGAGTTACAGTTTTCCTCGACACAAACGGTGACGGCATCCTCGGTACCGGAGAAACTTCCGCAAC
>NZ_JAUBQS010000025.1:0-3393 GCF_036701355.1 Microcoleus sp. Pol12B3 | reverse complement strand
GGTGACGGCATCCTCGGTACCGGAGAAACTTCCGCAACTACTGGGGCAAATGGCAGCTTTACTTTCCCCAACTTGCCTGCTGGCACTTACAGCGTTCGGGAAGTTGTACCCGCCAACAGCCAACCAACTACTCCCAATCCGGTTGCAGTCACGCTGGCAGCAGGCCAAACTACTCCTGCTACGGTGAATTTCGGCAATCGATCGACACCCGCTGTACTCGGCAGCATTACTGGTATCAAATTTAACGATATTGACGGCAACGGCACTCAAGCAGCCGGAGAACTTGGTGTGCCCGGAGTCACTGTTTTCCTCGACACTAACAATGACGGCATTCTCGATGCCACAGAAACTTCGGCAACTACCGATGCTAACGGCGGCTTTACTTTCCCCAACTTAACCTCCGGTACTTACAACGTCCGGGAAGTCGTGCCACCATTCAGCCAGCCAACTACTCCCAATCCGGTTGCAGTGACTCTGACAGCAGGTGAAACGACTCCTGCTACAGTTAATTTCGGCAATAGCCTCCAGACGGGCACCATAACTGGCATTAAATTCAACGATACCAACGGTAACGGCACTCAAGATACCGGAGAAATTGGCATCCCTGGCGTCACGATTTTCCTTGACACTAACAACAACGGCAGTTCAGACACCGGAGAAACCCAAGTTACTACCGGTACCGATGGCAGCTACAGTTTCCCCAACCTGCAAACAGGCACTTACAACGTCGGGGAAGTGGTGCCGACAGGTTTTACACCAACCACCCCTAACCCCCGAACCGTTCCCTTAGATCCCGGTCAAACTTCCACTGCCAATTTCGGCAACCAACAAGTCCCGCCAACACCAACACCAACACCAACACCAACGCCGACTCCGACTCCGACTCCGCCTCCGACTCCGACTCCCGTCCAACAAAGCAGCATCAGCGGTCTTAAATTCAACGACGGCAACGGCAACGGTACTCGGGATGCGGAGGAAACTGGTCTTTCGGGATGGCAAATTTTCCTCGATGCGAACGGGAACAACTCTTTAGATTCGGGCGAAACTATTGTTACCACTGACAATTCTGGTAATTACAGTTTCAACAATCTCAATCCCGGCACCTACAATGTGCGGGAAGTCCAGCAGACTGCTTGGACGCAAACTACTGCTAATCCGGCGGCGGTTAATCTGGGTAGTGGCGCAAGTCAATCGAACGTTAATTTTGGCAATTTCCAAAATATTAGTATCTCCGGCAGCAAGTTTAATGACCTCAATAACAATGGGGTTTTGGATGCTCAAGAACCGCTCTTGCCGAACTGGCAAATCTTCCTTGACGCTAACAGCAATAACTCTTTAGATGCTGGAGAAGTTAATACTTCAACTGATAGTTTAGGAGGCTATAGTTTCGCTAATTTAGGACCGGGAACTTATCTAGTTAGGGAAGTAAATCAGCCTGGTTGGACGCAAACTACTGCCAATCCTGCTGATATTATTGCTGTCAGTGGCACTAATGTTAGCAATATTAACTTTGGCAATTCCTTCGCCCCAGTCCCACCAACACCACCACCAACACCACTACCACCGCAAGAAGGACAAGATGCTGACTGCATTTGTTCGCAAATTGTTTTACCCAGCGTTAGCAGTATTCCCGGCCCAAATTCTGTCACTAATAGCCGCAACGGTACTAACGGCAACGACAGTATTCTCGGCACTAATAACGGTGACGAAATAAATGGTTTTGACGGCGATGATTTGTTGGCAGGGTTGCGAGGCAATGATAATGTTTACGGGGGACTTAACAGTTCTTTCCCGGTTGGCCCCGATATAGACAGGGACTTGGTATTTGGCAATGAGGGTAATGATTACCTCAATGGAGTTGCTGGAGAGGATTTAATCTTTGCGGGCAAGAACGACGATGTTGTTTACGGCGGCAAAGATGACGACATTATTTTCGGCGACCAGGAGAGCGATACTTTAATTGGCGACCAGGGTAACGATACTATCTACGGGGGAACTATTAACCCCTTTGACCCTGATTTGACTGGCAACGATTTGGTGTTCGGTTTGGCGGGCGATGACTTCCTCAGCGGGGAGAAAAATCAAGATACGATCGCAGGCGGTGATGGTAATGATACAGTACGTGCCGGCAAGGGCGATGACTTAGTTGTCGGCGAATTGGGCAGCAACCTGCTGTTTGGCGATGAAGGCAGTGATACTATCTGTGGCGGCGAGGGGGAAGATACAGTGTACGGGGATATTGGTAGCCCTCTTCCTATTGGTTCTACTGGCGGAAAAGACCAAATATGTGGCGGTTTGGGCAACGATTTGCTGTTTGGCAATGAAGGTCAGGATACTGTCAATGGGGAGGTCGGGAACGATACTCTTTACGGCGGTAAGGATGAGGACAGTTTGCTGGGCAGTGCTGGGGACGACTTCTTGTTTGGAGATCAAGGGAATGATACTCTGATTGGAGGCACCGGGAACGATCGATTTATGTTGGGTATTGACCTCGGCAGCGAGACTATTTTAGACTTTCAATACGGTATCGATTCGATCGGCTTAATTGGTGGTCTGGATTTCTCCCAACTGAGCATTGTTGCTGAGAATAGTTCAACTCTCATCCGAGTTACGGGTTCCGGTCAACTTTTGGCAACTCTCAGCAATGTGCCTGCAAGCGTGATTACTGCCACAGATTTTGCTCTCCTCTAGTGCGATCGAGCTAATTAATTAGGTGAGAATATTGTAGGGATGATGGATTAAGAGACTATTGGCAAATAAAAAAAGGGTGAAACCAAACATCTTACTAGGGTGAAACCAAACATCTTACTACAAATTCCACGTTGTTTGTGAAGTAAACCCCTGATCCATGAATCCCCGTAGGGACAAGGCATTGCCTTGTCCCTACTACTTTATGAACCTGGAATACGCTGTATAATCATGGCAAATAAACTCTGATGACTGACGGGGTGACAACCCCGTCAAAAGCTTGATAAAATCAAGGACATAGCCCTCAAACCCTTCTGAAAGAATGTCCGCTTATTGCGTCTAATTTTCATCAATTCCGCAATAGTTGCATGGCAAAAATCCATCCCTACTACCCACAATTGACCATATAATCCAATCCAAAAACTACTATGACGGCGTTGCGCTCGTTTCCACTCAATCAGGCGACCGATGTATTTCTGAATTCCCATAAGCTTAAACTTACGTCCCTGTAAAATAGCGCAACTGTAAGCCAAAGCTATCAATAAAATTAAAGTTTTTAGGCGGTCATCACCAGCGTAGCTTTTTTCAAGATTATACCCTCCTGTTATACAGTCCTTAAACATTGCTTGGTAGTGCCCTGAAGGAAAGGATCAAGAGAATTAAACTTAATTCAAAGAAAGTAGGCGTTTAGAGTTGTAAATTAGC
>NZ_JAUBQS010000116.1:0-7379 GCF_036701355.1 Microcoleus sp. Pol12B3 | reverse complement strand
AAGCTAAGTGTAGGTTTTTCCATAAAGCGATATATTTTATCATACTTTTGCCTACTTGCAAAATCGGGATGCTCCCGGTTACATCTCGATACCGCACTGCCCACTGTTGCTTCAGGTCGAACTGTTCTCGTTTCTTCGCCCGTTGTAATCCTGTGTCAATTTCTCGCACCTCTTCGTCTAAACGTAGGGGTGAAGTGCCTTTCGGATTCGCCGCCAAAATCAAAATGTTTCTTACTACAACACTACTATTGATTTCAGTATCGGCAGTAGTGTTGTTGGATGAGTAGTCATTGAAAGTGCCGCCGCTTTGAGTTCCTTGATCTCCTGCAAACCCACCTCCAAATTTTGCATTGCTCAGATTGTATTTAGATGCTTCTGACATAGGTTTACTCTCGCTATCTATAGATGAGTGAAATTACTCGGCTTGTACCCATTCTTCAATAATCGGAATTAGATTTTTAGCAATTGGGTGGTTAATTGCCTGCTTGAAAGCTTCGGTACTTCCTGATTTGAGGGCAGCAATCACATCTGCTTTCAACGCTGGATTATTCTCAATTGCATCAACTGCTTTAGCAGCTACTGTCATTTTCTCAGCACTGGTCGTAGCTGGATTGGTACTCTCCAGTTGTTGTAGAAGTTGCTGAATCTCAACAGCAGCTTGAGAGAGGTTGGGGTTGGAGGAATAGTCATAAAAAGTACCCCCTGATTGAGTTCCTTTAGTTCCAGCGAAGCCACCACCGAATTTTGACTCCCGCAGGTCGTAATTAGAGGATTCTGATTTATTTGACATTGTATCTCCTTGATTGTGATAGGTCTCTACATAAAATTTAGGTTGTTTGAGAGCATTTTCTAACAGTTTTTCTAAACTGCGAATTTGTTCCTCTCTCTCTGCCATGCCCGCTAAAAGTGCCTGCAAATCTCCATAGGACAGAGATTTAATCTTGCTGTACGTAGAAAAATATTCTGCATAAAGTTCTGAGCGATTCGCATCCCGCGCCACTTTTGCCTGTAGACGAATCTTCTCATTACCTCTTCCTTCAAGGGCAATTACTTTCAGTTCTGCCTCTGGATGTTGTTCTGTGAGCTGCTGGAGGGCAATGGCAACAGCACTTGGGTCAATTCCTTCGTGGTGAAATAAATCGAGTGTTTTAAATTTGCTGCCAACTTCTCGCAAATCAACATTCTGAGTTTGGTACAGATCTAGAGTTTTTATAATAGGAGCTATAAAGTCGGTAAAGTCACCATCTTTGAAATTTTCTGTGCGATTGTCCGGTTTGCGGCAGGGATCTGGATCGTTGTTGCTTGGCAATCGCATATAGATATAACTGCACCTAATAGCTTCCAAGTTGGTATCTGTGGAAATTCCCCAGTTCTCGATATAGGCCCCTGTTAGACAGGCTCCCCTAAGATTAACTTGATAGAGCTGGGCTTTTGCTAATCTGGCACCGATTAACTCTGCGTTTTCTAGGGTGGATTCACTTAAGTCTGTACCGATAAAGAAGGTGTCTTTAAGAGTCGCATCTTTGAGGTTGAGTCCCTGTAAGTCAAAATATTCAAAGTGTTGGCCACTTCCTTCTTTCGTAGTGGCAAGTTGACGAACTCGCACATCTTTCAGATAGGTTCCCTCAACCCGAGCCTGTTCTAGGTTCTTTGCGTGAAACCAGCACGTTCGCGTGAGCAAGGCTTTGCGGAAATCTGTACTGCTGAGGCGAGCTTGGGTGAAGTTTGCATCTGTCAAGTTGGAGCCTCGAAAACAAGTGCCTCCTAAGGACGCAACAAAATTTGTAGCTTTGTAAATAAGCCAATACTTCTTGTCCTGAGTGGGAACCTGCAATCCAATGTAAGTGCTGAATCCCAGCAAGCCTCCTGTGATGAGGGTTGTGATTGGCAATCCCTGAATCAGGTGCTTAGATTCAAACTCCAGACCTTCCCAACCACCGAATAGACTACCAAGAACAAAAGCAATGACGAAAGCAGGGAGTCCAATTCTCCTAATCGCGGTTCTCAGCACGACCAGAGTTCCCGATGCAAGTACAGAGCCAGCAATAGCTCCTGCAATAGCAACCGCTTGCACAATTACAGCTACTGTGGCACTAGCCTTTCCTAGACCGGCAAGTAAAACAACAGTAAAGGCAACAAGTAGTGAGAAAGCTCCTAGTGCAATTCCCAGTCCTTGTTTGATAGTAATTAGAATTAAGACCACCAGCACATTCAGGGTAGCAATGCTAGACCACAAAGCTAACGGCTGGTCATTCTCCTTGACCATCAGGCTGCCGACCACACCACCTGCATAAGCTGATACATATCCTGCTGAAATGGTTAGTAGGAGGGCAAATGATACAATGGTAACCACCCATAGCAGAGGTTGTCCGGCTTTTACATGGCTGAAATTCGCTCCAATAAGCGTGGCATTTGTGAAGTCCGCACCCCGAATGTCACAACCAGTGAAGTCTTCTCCAGAAAGCTGTTGTCCCTTGAAAGAATGACCTTGAAAACTTTTAGGCGGCTGCTCTCCTGGCATGGCTGGATTTTTTAATCATTTCTGGTCTGGTGTCTCTATCACTTACAAGATGGGCATAACCATCGCTTGATTTCTTGAAACAGAGAAGCCCCTCCATTCCTGGCAGCAGCTAAGTAACAAAGGCCGCTGTATGGATCAAAACCAGCTTTGTATCCGCAGGTAGCTCTTGTAGAAGGAGTAAGATTGTACTGAGTGAAAAACCCTTGCACGTCCACATTAGCACGTTCCAGTGCGTAAGCGGCTAAACGACGGGTATCCAATTCAGTCTTCTCATCTTTCACGACCTTAGTAAGTAAGTTGATCGTTTCCTTCGGCAGCGAGTCAATCTCTGATAGCCCATAAGCTGCGCCACGCTTCTTGATTAAGTCCGGACTTTGCAGGTCGGCTACTAGGTAGGGAAGTGCCAGTATGCCAATTCGGTTCAATGCCTGCCCAATACTAATTAGGTTGCCCCTCTTAACAGTATCGATATAAACACCGTCACCCACTTCAGGTCGTCGAACTAGGAGTTGCTGATCTTCCTGCTGTAGGATTTTCAGAAGAAACGGAACAGCCAAATCTGTCTCACCAATTCTTCCCAATGCTTCTAAAATAGGGATTTGCAAATAATCTTTATCATAAGGACTTTTTAGATCGGCAAGCAATTGTTTTAGGAAAGGCACTGCTGTTCTTGCAGAGGGGCCAATCGCGCCAAGTGCATTAGTTGCTTTCTCTATCACATTAAGGTGATGGTATGTATTTTCAGGATCTTTTTTATACTGGAGCATCTGAATCAGTACAGGAGTAGCATCCTTTGCTGCGGCTCCAATTTCTGCCAGCGTATCGATCACCTTTAGCTGCAATTCAGGCTCTCGTTTGCCTCTATCTTCAAGGGCTGCAACTAAAACTGGCACGCTCTCCTTCATTTGACTTCCCAGTAACCTAACAATGAGAAGCTGACGGTCGGTGAGGTCTTCAATGTCTGTAAATTGTGTTTGTTGATTAAGGATGGCTGAGGTAATGACACGAGGAATGTCTTTTGAATCACCCCCAATAGATAGTAGAGCTAACGCTACATTCGTCACAATTAGGCTATCTTTCTCACTTTTGAGCATTTTGTTTAGAACGGGAATTGCTGCTTTCTCCTTTAGGGTTCCTAAAGCAAGAGCAGCACTACTGCGGGATAGACCATTTCGTGGATTCTGTACTGCTTTAATGAGAGTTGGGACAACTTCCGGAGAGGCTACACCAATCTCCCCAAGAGCGAGGGCGGTTTTCTCTGCCTCCCTCACCTCATCCGCAGGCAAATCTGCAAAGATTTTGAGCAGTGTAGATGTTGCAAGACGGGTCTCACCGAGCCGTCCCAGAACCGTTGCAATTTCGATTCGTTTTTCAAGGGGAGTGTCTTTGCTCTGTAGCTGATTTTTAAGTGATATCATCACCCCAGGAAAGGTATCTTTACCCTCTTTTCCAATCCGGCTTAGATCTTCCATCAAATACTCGAAGCGTTCGTCTTGGAAAATCTTCTTGAGGATAGGTACAGCTCTGGCCGCACAATATGCTAAGCCATCAGTCGCTCTTTCTACCACTGGATTAAATTTGTTTTTAAGTTCAATATCTTTGATGTACTGCTCAAATTGTTGTTGAGGACAATCAGGGTCAATAGGGGGATAAGTAACCATTTTGCTCTGGGCATCAGCAGGGTAACTGATAGCTAGAACCCCAACAACAGCTAAACAATAGGAGACACCAGATTGCGAGATTTTTCTAAACATATGTGAATTTTAGCGCTATTTTAGAGCTATTACTGAAAAATTATAAAACCCATTTTGGCTCTATGGGTTCGCTGCGGTCGTTAGTCTTTTTAGCATAAGTCTGACGTATCCGCTCAATAATCCGGGGTAAATCGCTCAAGGATGCACCTCAAATGACGCAAAATCTTTCCTGAGTGGGTAGTCCGCCCGAATTATTGAGCGGATACAGTCTGACAAAACAAAGATTGAGCTTCGTTGTCGCATTTTAAGACTTCTCTCAAAATTTTAACTAAATTTCGACGAAACGATTTATCCCAAGATTAGCGATCGCACCAACATTAGACCTCTTGCAAAAATAACTAGGACGGGCAAGATGCCCATCCCACAAGAGTTATTTTTTCTTGTGGGATAGGCATCTTGCCCGTCCAATAAATTTATGAAAAGGACTTTTGCAAGAGGTCTAATATTCTGTTGACTGTCGGCAAGTGCGATCGCATTTGGAGACAAATCACAGGAACCAGAATCCTCAACTAACCGAAAGTTGGAGATTTTTTTTCTCAAAACATCCCATCTAGTAACTGGGTAATGTCTTGCTGGTCACGCCCCCGGTTGTCGTCATATATCATTAACGTATTCAAGTTCCTATGCCTGCTGAGTTTCTGAACCTTCCGGACATCTCCGTCGGTTGCGTCCAGGGCTGCCGTGATAGCGCTGTGCCTGATGCGATGAGGAGACATTTGTTTTTTAATACCAGCCTTTTCGCTATAACGGACAACCATTTTGCAAATACCGTCGCCGCTAAGTCTGTGTCCGCAGTGAGCGGAGTCAAGTGCTATAAAAAGCGGGTCATCGTGCGTGCAACTTCCCCTTTCCTCCAACCAATCGGCGATCGCCTGCACTGTCGCAGAACCTAAATCAATAGTCTCAGCTTGCGTACCCCGTCCCTTGCCCCTAATTCGCAAAGTCTTACCAACAGAATCAAAGTCACAAACACTCAACTGACTGATTTCATTTCGTCGCAGAGCATTACCCCACAGCAAGCGCAACAAAGCATAATCACGCTTCCCAGCTTTCGTTGCCAGATCGCACTGCTGCAAAATTCGCTCAAAAGTGGGTCGGTCAACCCCGGTTGTATCTCGGTAGCCGACAATTTTCTCTCCCTTGATATCCTCCAAACTGTAATGGCATACACCGAGCTTGCGACCCATTTCCACTAGACTTTTGACAGCAGCCAGTCGCCGATTGACCGTGGCCTCCTTCAACCCCTTGTCAATCAGCTTAGCTTTATACTTGAGAACCACCGACACGGCCTGACGCTCTTCGAGGTGCAAAAACTCCAAAACGTTATCAGGCACAGCGGGCATCCCCGTCATAGTAACTAAAAAGTCATTGACATCGCGCTCATAGGCGCGCCGTGTATTCTCGGAGCGCTTGTCGGCGAGTAATCGTTTGAGCACGTCAGGGTCAGTATCTAAAGTGTCAAAATATCTTTCAATTTTGGCATCAAGGGAAGCTTCCAGGCGGGCAATCCTCTTCGAGGGCAACGCTTTGGAAAATTCTGCTTTCATGATTTTTTGTTATTGATAACAAAAGTTATTAATGGCGCTCGCTGATTGGTTCTCTGGTGCTTGGTTTGGGTTGCTGCACCCTTGGTTTCTCAAGACCAATTTGAGGAAGCCGAGAGGGCGGTGAGGGCGCAGTTAGATTGCAGTCGCTAATAATCCCTACCAACACTCTTGGCGATCGCCAAGAGTTGCCACAATTTCCTCACTCTCAGCCGCTCCCCTTCTCATCGCTCATGCCAAGCTTATCAGCAGCCTGACAATCCAATGAATGCAGCACGCGCTCCACAGCACGGAATTCTGTACTTTTAGCATTTAGATGTTTAAATAGTTAAACATTCAAACATCTAAATGCTTAAAAGTGTGTTCGGGATTGAACTGTTGGAGGTATTGAGCCACCGACTTTTCCTGAGCTGACCGTAATTCAAGTTTTAAACATTCAAACATCTAAATGTTTAAATACTGTCGTCAGGATTAAACTGTTGGAGGTATTGAGCCACCGACTTCTCCACCAGCTCGCTCATTTCCTGACCTGACTGCGCTGCTGCAGATTTAAGCTGGCGGTGCAGAATTTTTGGCAGATAAACGGTTGTGCGAACAAAGTTGGGGTCTTTGCTTTTGGATAGCGCGGTGCTGGGAGAAAGGTCGGGTTCCCCAGGCTTGAGTTTCTTGGCCTTCAGTAAATCATCAAAGCGACTCATGGCAGTATCTCCTTGCCAACAGCGGTGTAGCACCCCCAAGCAGCTTTAGCATAAGGGTCTTTGATAGCGTTTACGGGAACCCCAGCGAGGGCAGCTTTTTGAAATACCGCTAGCCTCCTTATATCAGACTTGAAGATGGGCAATCCCGCTTTTTCAATGGTTGTCCTAGATTCAGCCCCAACTTTACTCGGAGCGGGCGGGATGACTGTAAGTAGGATGCGGTAATTCGACGAAAGCGAATAAAGAGCTTCCACCATTTGCAGCATAGCGCTCAGGGCCATAGCATCGGGAGAGCTGGGCAATATCAGCAAATCGCACCCTTCTGCTAGAGTTTTCAGGTCTTCTGGGGTAGGTCGTGCCGGCGTGTCGATGACGATGTGCTCGTAATCCCTGGCATATCGCACGCCTTGTTTTTCATCGACCACTTTGAACGGCAGCGAACCGCGAGCAGCCCAATCTAAGGCACTGCGGTTGAGGTCGCCATCTACCAACAAAGCGGGTGCTTTGGTCTGCAAGTAAGTCGCTAAGTGCAGCGCGGTGGTAGTCTTTCCGACTCCGCCTTTAAATGAGGCGATTGTCACAATCATAGGTAAGCCTGCTGAGTTTATCACCCAGATTTTACAACTTAAACATCTGAATGTCTAGATGATTGAATGTCTAGATGATTGAATGTCTAGATGATTGAATGTCTAGATGATTGAATGTTTATAAAGGTAATGCCTGTTTGCTACCCTAAACGAGCATAAGCTGTTGTACCTTTAAATAGGGTATAATAAAAAAAGAGTTTATACCATTTTTTTAAAGATGTGATAGAGATAAAGAATGTAAAATCCAAGACCATCCGGTGAGAAAACAAATGACG
>NZ_JAUBQS010000115.1:0-7593 GCF_036701355.1 Microcoleus sp. Pol12B3 | reverse complement strand
CACAGCAATCGTTTGGGGGTTTTGTGTTGCCGAATCTATCTTCCTTTCTCTCTGCTTAAATATCTGCGGAATGTGGGGTAAAACGCCACTATGTAAAGGATGGTAAAGCATCCTCATGCCCTATAGTGGCTGCATTAGCCCTATTTATACCAGTTGCATGGCTACAATTATCTTAAAGTATCAACCTAAAATTTACTGTAAACTTTTTTTAGTAATCTAATTATTCAACTCGGATCGTGAAATTAGAACTTGCCTTAGCTCAATATACTGATGCTCTCACTAACCTAAAATTGGCAAAGTCTGAACCCTCAGAAATAGCCATTCTCCAAATTTTAGTTGCTCGCGATGCGATCGAAGAAGCACTCAGCGAGAAAACCCAGCTTTCTGTGGAAAGTTTGGCTAAACTACTCGAATTGGACAACTTCCTGAAACAACAAGCCGATGCGATCGCCAGAGGAGCAAAATTAGCAGAATGGCGAGCTACATTTCACCCCTCCCCAGAAGCTTGGTGGTGGTTTCTCGAACCCACCTCCGACGAGGAAGTTTCCCACTCAAATCGCTTAGATTGGTTGTTCAACGGGCTGACAATCGCGGGATTGACGGCGGTAGCGGCCTATATGACAACCTTCGTTCAACTCTTTTCCACGGGAGGAATCAGCTTCGCTGAGAGCTTTGGCCTGCTGGGACAAGGAGGGTTACTTCTGACGGTAATCCACACCTTGCAGAACACAGGACAAGAAAAGATTAAAAACCTGCTCAAAAAACTCAATATTTCTCCCCAGTTTCACAGTCAAGCAACCTTGGGAATTACCGCAATGTTATTGTTGGCTTCTGTGGGAGTCTATAACTCTTTGCCTCGGATTGGGGAATGGAACTATCGAGAAGGAAAAAATCTCTACGAAAAAGGTTTACTGGAAAAAGCTAAAGCAAAATACGAGCAAGCGGCCAAAATAGATCCCAATAATTCGGACATCAAAATGGCCTTGGGACAAGTCTACGAATCTTTGGGAGATATAGATTTAGCTAGCAAGGAATATAAAAAAGTTTTAGACCGAGGGGACTATCGCGCCTTTAATAATTTAGGTCGCGTTTATATTAGTAAAAACGATAGATTGACCGCTGAAAGTTTACTGCGGATGGGATTACAGCGGGTTAGAAAAGAAGATTTTCAACTCAACTATGAACTGCATCTAAACTTGGGCTGGATACTGCTCAAACAAAAACAGTATCAAGCGGCTGAAAAACAACTCCGACAAGCAGTTGCTATCGACGAAGCAATTGCAGGAAAAGAGCTCGGTGGAGGCATGGCTTATTGCTTGCTCGAAGATGTTATGGAAGAGAAAAAAGATATAAAAGAGCAATCCCGCTGGAGAAAAATGTGTTTGGCTTATGCTCGTCCCGAAACGCTCGATCAGTATAAATGGTTTATTGAAACTGAAAAACAAGATATCGCCGATCGCATAGATACGAAGGGGGTGGTGAATGGAGAATCTAAACCAAGTACACAGCCTTGATGAGTAATATAAAAGTAAAAAATAAAACCTAAACAGAATGTTCTTGTTACTTTTAGTTTCTCTACTTGGTTGGAAGTCCCCATTTTTTAGAGGAAATTCCCTTGTAAAATGCGCCAGCATTCTTTTTTCATCAAATTGAGTGCTGCGTGTGTGATGCACCCTAATTTTGCAGATTAACCGGCAAGCGGATCGTAAAAGTAGAACCAACACCCTCCTGACTTTTTACTGAAATATTGCCACCCATCATGAGGCAAAAACGCTGGCTGATTGCCAGTCCCAAACCAGTGCCACCGTACTTGCGGGTGGTGGAAGCGTCTGCTTGGGTAAAGGGTTGGAAAATGTGCTGCAATTGATCCGGAGTCATCCCAATTCCTGTATCTGTACAATTAACAACTAAAAATTCTTTACTAGCAATTGAATATTCTGAATTCGCCGCAGGTTCAGAAGTGTTTTCGGGCCTTGCTTCGCTGCTGCCGCCCGCAATTTTTTCTCGGCTGGCTGTGAGGGTAATTGTACCGTTTTGAGTGAATTTGGCGGCATTGCTGAGCAAATTTAATAAAATCTGCTGCAATTTCGTAATGTCACCGTGCATAGTGCCGATATTGCTAATTTGGTGCAAGTTTAGAGTGTTGCCGTTTTTCTCAATTAGCGGCACGGCGGTAGATGCGACATCTTCAATCAAGGCGGCGATGTCGAAGGTTTCTAAGTAAAGATCCATGCGGCCGGCTTCGATTTTAGAAATGTCGAGAATGTCGTTAATTAGCGATAGTAAGTGTCTGCCGGAAGAGCGGATTTTGTCTAAATCTGGGGTGAGTTCATCGTAACCCAATTCTGCGGTTTCTTCTTGGAGCATTTCGCTGTAGCCGATGATGGCATTCAGAGGTGTTCGCAGTTCGTGGCTCATGTTTGCTAAAAAGGCGCTTTTTGCGGTGGAAGCGGCTTCGGCTGCTTCTAGGGCGAGTTGCAAGGCGGATTCAAAGACTTTGCGATCGCTAATATCCTCGACGCTGCCTTCATAGTAGAGTACCTTGCCGTCGGCGTCGCACACTGCACGCGCGCTTTCGGAAATCCAAATTACACTGCCATCAACGCGGTAAACTTCTGACTCAAACCCCGAAATTTCTCCGAATTCTTCCATCACCCGCATAAACTTATCGCCCTGCTGAGGATTGACGTAAGCTTGCTGTCTGATGTTTGTGAGATTTGATGTTAATTCTTCGGGAGTGGCGTAGCCGTAGATGCGCGCTAAAGCTGGATTTACGCTCAAGAATTGGCCTTCGGGGGTTCTTTGAAAAATGCCTTCGACGGCATTTTCAAAGATGCTGCGATATTTTTGTTCTGCTTGACGCAAAGCGATTTGTGTACGATCGCGCTCGCTGGCTTCGATCGCCAATGATACCAAATCTGCCAGGGAAGCAGCAAAATTTTGTTCTTCTAATGTCCAGTTGCGAGTAGTTCCCACTTGTTCGATACAGATGACTCCCACTGTTTGTCCTCCCAGCCGCACCGGCGCATCTAAGGTTGATGTAGTACCCATTTGTGCAAAGTAAGATTCGGCAAATTCTCTGGTTCTAATATCTGAGAGAGCGTCCTCGGCTGCGATCGTCCGGTGTTCTTCCAAAGCTTGAAAATAAGCTGGATAGTCTGCTGCTGCGACTTCATTACCTTGGGAATGCTGCGGGTTGCTGCGGTGAAATTGGTCGATACATTGCAGTTTCGATCGGCTTTCATCGTACAACCAAGCACCGGCTCGTTCTACATCTAGGGTATGAGCGGCAGCTTCGGTGATTTGCCTCAAAGCTACTTGCAAATCGCCTCGATACAGCGCTTTATTTCTTGCCAATTCTACCAAAACCGTATTTTGTTTGAGCAATTGTTTTTGCCTTTGGCGTCGCGCCGATTCGGCTCGCTTCTGTTCGGTAATATCGCGGGCCACCACAATGACGGATTCTTGTGAAAGCGGTGAAATGCTGGCGGCAAAACAAACTTCGCGGTCGTCAATGGTTAAATCGTACTCAATGCTGACTGTTTGCTGAGTATCTAAAGCTGTTCGGATGTGTCTGAGAAAATTGTCTGATGTAGCTTGCGGAAATACCTCTCCGACTGTTTTGCCAACTAATTGTTCGATTGGTTTGTAGAGGAGAGAAAGATTTGTGGGCGCGATTTTTAAATAGCGACCGCTGGCGTCCAGAACTATAATTAATTCGTTCATAGCTGCAAACAAAGCTCGCAATTCTGCTTCTGCGGCTTTGAGTTCGGCCGTCCGCTCTGCTACTCGCTGTTCTAAACTAGAGTTGGTTTGTTCTAGGGTAAAAAAAGACGCTCGCAATTGTCGCGCCATTTGATTGAAAGACTGAGCTAGGAGACCGAGTTCTTTGACTCCTTGAACTTCGACTTCGCCGTCTAATTCTGCGGAGGTGAAGTCTGAGGATTCGGACATTTTTGTTAAAGCTTTGGAAGCCTGCAACAATCGGGTAATCGGTTTGACAACCCAGCGAGAGGTGAAAATTCCGAGTGCGATCGCCAGTACGAAGGCAAAAAAGCACAATAAGATAGTTGTGCGAGTGTTGGCGTTAATTTGCTCCATAAAGTCTGCTTCCGGGATTGCGACTACTATCAGCCAATCGAGGTCACGGCCGTCTTGCAGGGGAGCAACAGTAATGAATTGACGTTTGCCGTCTATATCGAAGGTAAACTGTCCTTTGCTGTCAATTTGTTCAAAACTACCAAATCGTTTTTGCAAGTATTTGGAGGCCGATCGAATTAGCAAATTTTTGCTCTGTGTCGCCAACAGCCGTTTTTGTCCGTCTTTGTCGGTGACAAAGGGCAGTTCGTCTGTGGAACTGGCAACTATTTCACCGCTGCGTTCGATCGCGAAAACTTGTCCCGACGGGCTAATTTTGATGCTTTTAAGAAAATCGCTGATTTGAGAAAGAGTCAGGTCAATTGCCAGTACCCCTTGCAGGCTGCCCGTTTGGCTGTAGATGGGCATCACCGGTGTAATGCCCAGCACTGGCGGTGCTGCGAAGACGTAGATGGGGGACCAAGTGGCTTTGCCTGACTGTTTGGCAGCTTGGTACCACGGTCTAGTACGGGGGTCGTAGGGGACGGTTTTGATTAGCTCAGTGCGATTTCCTTGGCTATCTAGGCGATAAATTTGGCGGTTTGGAGCGGTTGATTCGTCTCTAATGTATACTAAGTTTTCTGCTTCTCGCTTGAGCAAGAGGAATCTGCCCTGTTCGTCGCCGTAGTAGATGGTTGTAGTTCGATCGCTCAGCTTGGTCTGGTTCCACAAATAGCGCTCTAAGTTGGGGAGGTCTTCCGGGTCTAAGTTTCCAGAGGCGATCGCAGCACTATTCATTTGCAGGAACAGGTGAGAGACATCCCCAAAACTGCGGAAATTTTCTTTCGTCCTCGCTGCAACTTCCAAGCTTAACCTCGTAGCAAGGTCATTGACAGCTTTCTGGCCGTTGCGAAACGACAGCCATCCAGTCACGCCGACTGCTACGGAGATTTGCACCACCAGCGGTATCAACAAAACTAGGCTCAGTGACATCTTGGGCGAGCTTTTCATCAGACAACTGCTCAGATTTTTCAATAACATCAATATTCTGACACCTACCGAGTTTACGTATCGTTTGTCGTTTCAAAGATGCCCTAGATATAAGTTACAAATTTGTACAGCAAGAGTGAAGTGCGGTGGCCTGCCGCTCAAAACTTGGCTGAGGTTTCCACCGCTACCGTAAAAACTTGTAATATTAATGATGCCACTACTTGCCTGAATGTGGCGATCGCTCTAGGGACTCCCGGTCAAAAAGTCACACACCCTAAAAAAAAGCTACTTTAGGCCTGTGCTCCACACTCTGGCTGTCATCAGTCTTTGCCAATTATTCAATTTTTTAATCTAAACTTTTAAATCTAAAAGGTCTCACTTTCTCCGGGTAGGGATTGTCTTCCTTACCCCTAGTTAATAAAAAATTGATTTTATTTTTTTCTACCGTGCCAGGACAAATGTAAATTCTGTGACAATCGGCTGTTAAAAAATTTGCTATTAATAAGATAAGCCGCCAAAATCCCTTAGCGTAGCGGGGCGTAAGCCATCGAGTACCAAGAGGATAATTGAAGCATCTGCATTCCATCAAAAGCAGCAAAATAAAGCGTTTTTGGCTTTTTTGGATGCTCAATATTTTGGCAAAATAATACTTCTGGAGGATGACATGAACTATACATTTGAAATCCTGGGCGTATCTCCAACTTTAACATTTTTTAACCAGCAGCAGGAATTGCTGAAACAACAGCAGCCGTCGGGTGTAGAATACTTGGGAAACTGGAAGTGTACTCTCGATGCGTTTGTGGCATCCGTGGAGACCGTTTCTCCTTACCGGGGCTGGGATGTCGATCGAGTTGTAGACACCGTGATTAGCTTCTGGATGAACAACTCCGATAGCGTCCAGTATTGGAGGCACAGGCTGGAGGATGCCGGCAGCGAAAACTTGTTAGTAGCCAGAGTAGGCGATATCAAGTCTTTGCAAGCTGCATTTGAATCGCTGCTGGGCGAATAGGAAAATCGCCAATTGCGAAAAAGTCGATCGACTTTTTCGCAAAAATCAACTCAACTGTCTATTCGCAATGCTCAATTTCCCTGATTCGCTGCACGGAAGTCGCAGATATACAATATCTGTTTATTCCATCTTCTACCTTCCATCTGCCTGATGCCTTCAACATCTGATTAATGACTAATGACTTCGCAATTGGCAATTCCCAAATATTATGTCTCGTTCCAAAGCCCTGCAATCTTATATTTTTCTCCGCTTGCTCCTCGCACCGCTAATGTTGTGGACAATTACCACAGCAGTATTTTTATTGTTGCGGGCCACTCCTGGTGACCCCATAGATGCCATTCTCGGCTCACGAGCTCCCGCAGCCGCCAAAGAAGCAATGCGAACCCAACTCGGCCTCGACGCACCCCTGTGGCAGCAATATTTCAAATACATGAAAGACTTGTTGAGCTTCGACTTGGGAACCTCAATCACCACTCGCGGACAAACCGTGTGGCAAATTATCGGAGATTATTTCCCCGCTACAGTGGAATTAGCAGTTTGTAGCATGGCCATAGCTTTAATTGTCGGCATCAGTATCGGTTCCCTGGCAGCATCTCGCCCCAACACTATTTTCGATGCAGCAGGCCGTTTGTTTGGCATTATCACTTACTCGCTGCCCGCTTTTTGGGCCGGCATGGTTTTGCAATTAATTTTCGCAGTGCAGTTGGGATGGTTTCCCTTGGGAACTCGCTTTCCCGTCACATTCCCCGCCCCCGAAGGGTACACAGGACTATACACGATTGACAGTCTCCTCAGTGCTAACCCTGGTCAGTTTCTCACATCTTTGCATTATTTGGCACTTCCAAGTTTGACGTTGGGTATTCTTTTGAGCGGCATTTTCGAGCGCATTGTCAGGGTGAATCTCAAGCAAACTTTGCAAGCAGATTATGTCGAAGCAGCTAGAGCTAGAGGCATTCCCGAATTCCAGATTTTATGGGCTCACGCTCTGAAAAATGCACTAATTCCGGTGATTACTGTCTTAGGGTTGACTTTTGCTGCACTGTTGGGCGGTGCTATTTTAACAGAGGTTACTTTTTCTTGGCCGGGGTTGGCAAATCGCCTTTACGAAGCGATTAGCTTGCGGGATTATCCAACTGTTCAAGGTATTGTGGTGTTTTTTGCCGCAATTGTCGTAATTGCCAGCATTGTAATTGATATTTTGAATGCTTACGTTGACCCGCGAATTCGGTATTAAAGGAAGTTAGTTGTTATATGATGTCGGGTCAATTACCCGTAAGAAAAAGGGTTGGTAGTGAGGATTTTTATCCTCACTACCAACCCTTTTTTTGTCGAGCGATCGCACATGATACAGCGTATCCGGCTCTTCCTTACTTACTGTTTCCAACTATTGGTTTAAGTAGTTGAAAATCAACCTATAGCATTTATCACAAAGATGAGGTATGATATAACTGACTTGAACGGAGTGAAAAATATAGAACCCCAAAATGTTATGCAGCTCGAATTAAATGGAGCGCGAG